>JALTOP010000317.1 GCA_027000105.1 Planctomycetaceae bacterium
CACTTCTTCGGAAGCGACCGCGTTGCTCACCGAGTCGATGGATACGTTCCTGCTGGAACTGATCGAGTTCACAAGTGACGGACTCTCCGGAGATGTCTGTCAGGCGATATCCGCCCAGTTAGCGATCATTGCAGTGGGCGGGTATGGGCGAAACGAAATGTTTCCCTATTCCGATGTAGACCTGCTGATTACCTATGAACGGGGACTCGATGAGGACTCGAATCGGTTTGCGACGGAACTGGTCAGAAATTGCTGGGACGCGAAGCTGAAAATCGGTTCTGCTATCCGTTCCATTCCGCAGACGGTTTCCCTGTTGCGAGAGGAATCACAGGTTGCAACAGCTCTTGTTGAAACGAGACTGATCTGGGGAAGCGAAGAAGTTCACCAGAAGCTGCGAACCCGTTTCGAAGGCTGGTTGCAAAAATCGAAGCGTGCTTTTATCGACGCCTGTGAGGAATCGCGAAAAGAGGAGATCAGGGAATCAGCCTCTGCTGTCTATTCGCTGGAGCCGGACGTCAAGAAATCACCGGGAACGATGCGGGATTTGCAGTTGATCCGTTGGGTCGGCTTTGCCAAATACGGGGTCACCGGATTCCGTTCCCTTGGAGAGCAGGGAGCACTCAGCCCGGAAACCGTTCATTCACTCGAACAGGCACATCATTTCCTTGCCAACATCCGCATGCAATTGCATATTCACGCGAATCGGGCGCAGGATCTGTTGACGCTGCAGGAGCAGCTTCGCTTGACGGACCAGAAAGGGTTGACCGATTTGGCAGGCCAGCGAGCGGTCGAGCAGTTCATGCAGCAGTACTATCTCAAGGCAGATTTTGTTTCGAAAACAGCGAAGAGATTCATTGAATTGAACCGCCCGAGCACGTTCCAGGAACGGATCGCTTCGCGTGTGTATCGAAAAGTTGTCGAGCAGAAATATCTGATCGTGGCGGGGCGTCTGAATGCTCCCGGTTATGAGATTACGAAAATAGCATCTTCAATCGAGGAAATCCTCAAAACCTTTCTCGTTGCAGCCAGACATCGGGTTCGTGTTTCCTCCCGGCTGATCGAAGCGATACAGAAACAGCTGCCCGAGTTGCCTCGAACGGTTTCACAGGCGGAAGCGGATCTGTTTCTGGAAATTCTCGATCAATTTGGTTCTCTGGGCGGAACATTGCGGGATCTGTGTGAATGTGGCGTGCTGGAAATTCTCATTCCGCAGTTCACTCATTCCCGCGGGTTGCTTCAGTTCAATCACTATCATGCTTATACGGTCGATGAACACACATTGCGAACGCTCGATGCTCTCGACGCATTGACAGAGCAAACAGGAGAGATTCGGGATGTCATCTCGAAATTAAAACAGAGGAACCTGTTACCACTGGCGCTGCTGTTGCATGATCTCGGGAAGGGGTTTGAGCAGGATCACAGTCTGCTCGGGGCAGAGATCGCCCATAAGATTGGTGCCCGTTTCCATCTCGATAAGGATGCGACAAAACAAGTTGCCCGCCTGGTTCGTGAACACCTCAGTATGTCGTTGCTCGCCTTTCGCCGTGATACTTCCGACCCGCGTATCGTGGCGGAATTCAGCCGCACGGTTTGGGATATCGATACGCTTCGCAAGCTGTACGTGCTCACCATTTGTGACATCCAGGCGGTTGCTCCGGGCATTTGGGACGACTGGAAAGAACGCCTGCTCCTGGAGTTGTTTGAACGGACCAGACTGTCGCTGGTTGGAAAATACGCAAGGCCTCACCTGAATCAGCAGCTGGATGAAATCCGCAAGCAAGCGCTTTATATCGCCACTCAAGACGGACTGTCGGAAGACAAACTGGAATTATTGACTTTTGAATTGGCCCAGATGCCCGAACACTATCTGCTTTCCGGTTCCGTTGAGAGCATCGCCCGGGAACTGCAAATTGCGATTTCCCTCGAAGAGGAGCAGGTCGAAATCGCCCACCGTTACGATGCGGAAACAGGTAGTCTGGAACTGACAATCATCACCCGGCAACGGGGTCTGGAACGCTGTTTTCATCGTTTGGCCGGAGTGCTCACCGCTCTGCATCTTTCAATTCTTTCGGCTGATATCTGTTCAAGCCCCACAGGACTGATCTGCGATCGTTTCCTTGTTGAAGATCAGGATTTTGCAGGGCAACCGTCTCCCGAGCGCTTGCAGAAAATCGGAAAAGAACTGAAGAAAGCGGCATCGCGTCCCGTTTCTTTCGAGCGGCTCTTCAAGAAGCATCGCCGGTTCCAATCGACTGAAGACACTGAACCGATTTCCGATCAGGAATCGCATGTTTCCATCGACAACACTTCTTCCGATACGGCGACCATCATCGATGTTTTCGCCCGTGACCTGCCAGGCCTGTTATTCACACTCTCCAAGGCATTGTACGATTTGGATCTTTCAGTCACTCAGGCCCGCATTACCACGCATGTTGATCAGGTTGTGGATGTTTTTTACGTGACATCTCTTGAAGGAAAACGACTCGACGAATTCACCGGCAAGGCGATCCGCGACCGACTTGAACACGTCCTGAACGAATTCGAACGCTTTGGCTATCGATTATTCAGCTCGTGAGCTGCGGTGATTATTGGATACTCCACAGTCAATCGGCCTATCAACAGGACTATCCATTGTATTTCCCAATTCTATCGGCAACGTGGGTCTTATCACCTGTTGGCTGTTCAATGGTGGCACCGCTTTGCAAAACACAAAACGCAAAGTGCATGAACCATGAACTTCTTCACAAGTAGCCTGAAAAGACCGTTCCGACTCTTGACCAGATAAAGCAATCGTGTGCCCGGTTTTCGGTTGCAATGCCGGTGGGCGGGAATGGAAAAATGTGTTGAACCCGTTATAGTTTAATGATCAGAGCTTATCGAAACGGTATTGATCATCAGTGTGGAAACTTTTGGGGAACGGGAAAATATGATGAGAAGAGATTTACAATCGCTGTTGATAATCTTCCTCGTTTTCCTTCTACCAGTAACCTGCATGGCTGAGGAACGCGAGAGGAAGCAGTTACGTGCGGGAATTATCGGTTTGGATACCTCACATGTGATCGCGTTCACAAAAATTCTCAATGCAGCCGATGTGAAGCCGGAATTGTCTGGTTGTCGCATCGTGGCGGCCTATCCCCACGGAAGCCCGGATATCGAATCGAGTACAAGTCGCATTCCGAAATATACAGCTCAAATTCAGAAGCTGGGGGTTGAAATAGTCGATTCGATCGAAATGCTTCTCACCAAAGTCGATGTTGTTTTTCTGGAAACCAACGATGGGAGACCGCATTTGAAACAGGCGATGAAGGTTTTTCGGGCAGGTAAACCGGTTTTCATCGATAAGCCGGTAGCCGGGTCATTGCGCGATGCAATAATCATTTACGAGCAGGCTCGCCGCCTGAACGTTCCGTTGTTCTCGTGTTCGTCACTCCGTTTCAGTCGGGAAGTTGTGAAAATGCGAGACGGAGCCGTCGGGGAAATTATTGGCTGCGATGCTTTCAGTCCCTGTCCGCTGGAGCCGACGCATCCCGATCTGTTCTGGTATGGCATCCATGGCGTGGAGACGTTATTCACGGTGATGGGGCCGGGGTGCGAAAACGTGGTGCGAATTAAAACAGAGGGCTCCGACGTTGCCGTTGGGCAGTGGGGTGACGGTCGCATCGGCACTTTTCGTGGTATCCGCTCCAGCCGTCGGGGCAATGGAGGAACGGCTTTTGGCACGAAAGGAATCCAGACATTTGGACGACCGGATCGTTTTGAGCCGATGCTGATTGAAATCATCAAATTTTTCCGTACCGGGAAACCGCCCGTCAGTGCAGAAGAAACACTTGAAATTTATGCTTTCATGGAAGCTGCCGACGAGAGCTGGAAAAAGGGAGGCATTCCCGTC
>JALTOP010000318.1 GCA_027000105.1 Planctomycetaceae bacterium
GCTCGATGCCATCGAGAAAGGTGATGTCGCCCGGGCCGATATTGATGCGAGCACTCGACAGTCACTACTGGTTTATCGCGATAAAAAAATCCGGGCCAGGATCAAGGCATTGCTCAGCGACGCCAATAGTGGCAATCGCCAACAGGTAATTCAGAAATATCAATCCGTCCTTCAACTGAAAGGCAACCCCGGGCAGGGAGCGGTTGTTTTCAAAAAACATTGTGCAGCCTGTCACAAGCTGGAGGGTGTCGGGTATGACATCGGCCCCAATCTCTGGTCGATCACCGATACCAAACCGGCCAACCTGTTGACCGACATTCTCGATCCCAGTGCAGGAGTCGATGGCAAATATGTCACCTATGTGGCCGTGACGGAAGATGGTCGCACTTTCAGCGGAATGATGGGAACGGAAACCGGAAACAGCATCACACTTGTCGCGGCGGAAAACAAACGTCAGGTCATTCTGAGAAGCGATCTTGAAGAACTCCAAAGCACCGGAAAATCGCTAATGCCCGACGGTCTGGAAAAGGAAATTTCCCCCCAAAACTTCGCGGACCTGATCGCCTATATCCGCAAAAAGGGGAAGTAAGCGCTCAGCCTGGATGCCCGATTCCCGTTCGTTCTGTCGCGGAACGTCTGCTATTTCAGAATGTATTGGTTGATCAGCCCCCGCAGATTGGCCTGTATCTGTTCGACACTCAGGGCCTCTCCGCTCTGATTCAGGCAGGGGGAAAGATGCCACGTTTCGTTCTGTTCGCACAATTGAAGATAGACTTCACGAACGGACTGCAGATAGTCCCGATCCGACTCGTGCAGATCGGTTGTCTGATCGGTGTAGTCGCGCGCATTTTTCATCGCGACCCGATCCGCCGAAGCATCAGCCGGAAGATCGAGCACAATCACCAAATCCGGACGGGGGACGCCAAACAGCCCGTATTCGACCTGACCAATCCATTCCAGAAATTCCCGCCGTCGTTCTCCACTCAAGTGCGCCCCCTGGTGCGCGAGATTGGAACCGACATATCGATCTGCGATCAATATATCGCACTGCTGCAATTTTTCTTCGATCAAACCACGCGATTCAAATCGTTCAACAGCGTACATCAGGGAAATCGGAATCGGGTGCAAATGTTCGAGTGGGCCGAACTCCCCATTCAAAAATCGTCCGATCTGTTTTCCCATCATCGTTTCACTGTAACGCGGAAACGTGATCGTGGAGCAGCGAAGTCCCGATTGGTCGAAATACCTTTTTAATTCAGCCGTCTGTGTCCCTTTGCCGGAACCATCAATGCCCTCGATCGCAATAAACTTCGACAACCGCAACCCCCTGATTACTGAAAGATGTTTTCATGATCCCGACACGCAGCCAGGTAACGACGCATGGCACACGCTGCACTCGACAATGACAAAGCGACGGCGACAAGCTGACAATGTAATAAAGGTGCCAATGTTATAATTGTAACTTTCCCCATAAGCAATGGTAGGGAACGCTGTGCGCACCGCGACCGAAACGTAACGAATGCCACAATAGCCATGTTCCAATTGTACGATGGACTGCAACCGGGGCTGCAACTGGTGTGAACCGTGTCCTGCCGGGTTACCCGTACTGACACAACTTACGATTTACGATCCGGTCTCACTCCAGCTCACCTGCACATCCTCGATACCCGGGTAGATTGAAAAATAGGTATCAAGCCGACTGGTCTTCATGATCTCAATCACGTTATCCGTTAGTTCACACAAGGCCATGTTACCTTCCAGACGTTGCAGGTGTCTGTGCAGATGAATCAGGTTTCCCAGCACCGAAGAAGTGATATGGACAACATTTTTCAACGAAACAATCATCTGCTCGTTGCCGGTCTGTTCCAGAACAGCCGTCAGTTCATGCTTCAGTTGATCGATGTTGATTTCCTCCGTGAGCATTTCCTGGTGAAATCGGATCAGGGTGATTCCCCCCAGTTCTTCACAATGAAACAGACTCGGTTTGAATGGATTGCTGTTCATCCTGATTTCTCATTGAGACCCTGATTCAACAAAAATGGAACTCTGTCGAGTACGCCCCGCTCTCCGCGACGACAGGGTGGCGAAGAGAGCAACTCTCCGGCATGCCGAGACGCACCTTTGAGTGTCTCACGCACGTCCCCTTCCCTTTGCATCTTCGCGTCTCTGCGTGAAATGTTATGTCACACGGAGGGTCGTCATTTTTCAATCCCAGGTCAAGATCGATAACCTCAGCCTGAATCACGACTTACGGCCAAACAAAAAACAAAACCTGGCGCTGTCCAGTTAGTCAATCCGATGGAATACTCCTTAAAATCTTTCAACAGCACTTTTGCTCGCCACAGCCAAGACATCAATCCCTTGGTATTGGCCAACCATCGCAGCGTTCCTCGAAACCGCACGCGATCAAATCCGCTGAGTGTTCCCTTGATTTGTTCGGCATGTTGTGTCAAAAATGTTTTCATCGCGTGGCCCCTTTGCTTGGTGAGGGAATCTGTTTATGAATTCCATCACACTACAACAAGGAGCCACGTTTTTCACCTCATTGGTTGCGGCTATGCCGCGCTGGGCTCTCCCCAGTCATACCCTGACGGAAGCCTATTTGCGCATGATCTTCCGCAATCCTAAAACCAGAAGAGGTACGCCAAAGTTGAGAAGCATGTGAACAAGAGCATACAATCGCATGTATTCAAATGATAACTCATTTGACAGCACATCTCCTTTCGCAAGACACCAACAGCCTAATGCAAAAAGACACCAGCCGATGACAGGAATCCCTGATGGTGTCTTTACAAATACATTTCTGACTCCAAGATAGGCACTAGCCGAATCTATCGTCACTCCGATACCAGCTAAACCAAAACCAAGAAGTTCCACGTTAGTCTTGACCTTAATTATCAACGTTTTAACTTTGAGTTTTTAGGGTATGTAGATTCTTTGCCCAAGAACCCATTTAATCGCTTCCCAACCTGGAGAAGTTCTCATGCAAGATACAAGGGTGTGCTGTGCACACCAACTATGACGTTGGAATAAATGGAAAACATCATTGCTATTGTAGACATTGATGCGGTACGCTGCCTGCCTTTCTTGACTGTCTGATCATCACCGGACGGCTTGCGCCGTGCCGCTTACAATGTCTGGCCGTTACGAGAAAATAACCTCTACCTTCCTTGGCTTGACGCATGAGAAAAACCCTTTGCGTCTTCGCGTCTTTGCATGAAAACTTTCTCTGTACCACCAACGGTCAAAGTTTACAAACGGTGCAAAACTTTTAAAAAATCTCATTTTGGTGACGGCGATCAAAACAGTCCAACCGTGCTGGGTACTGTGTGCTCAATCATGTTGTCTGCCTGCATTCGGTTGCATTCGGTTCCGCCCGGTCAGGAAATATCTGTCGTCTCCATTCGGGAAGCCCGCAAAAAATCCCGAAAAGACTCTTCTCCTTTCGCCGTGACGAAAGTTCCGATATCCGCCTCGCTTCCCGGCAATTCAACCGGCACGTAGCGCTCATCGCTCCCACGAACCAAACCGGAATGATTTTTCGAAACCCGTTCAACCAGCACCTGCGAAAGTTTCCCGATCCGCTGCCGATAGTAATCCCCGGCCAACTGACGTTCCACCTCGGCCAGTCTTTCCACACGCTGTCTGATCAACTCGGGCGAAACCTGATCTCCAAATTCGGCTGCCCGTGTTCCCTCACGCGCACTGAAGGGGAAAATATGTATCTTCAAAAACTCCGCCTGTTTGCACGCCTGAACGGTCTCCTCGAACTCCGCTTCTGTCTCTCCCGGAAAGCCGACAATCACATCCGTGGTGAAAGCGGGCTGATCGAGAGCCTCTTTCATCATGTGCAGTTTATCGAGAAATCTGGAAATGCTGTAC
>JALTOP010000319.1:0-3020 GCA_027000105.1 Planctomycetaceae bacterium
CGTCGAAATCCCCCAAAATATTTTTATCGGAGGCGACTGGGCCGGAACCAACGACGATCTGAGACACGTTGCCGTCCTGCTGAAGTATGGCGGTTCTACTGTCGGCCAACGTGTGCTCTATCGAATTAAAGGGTGCCCAATCCCATTAAGTTATCTGCAGGATCTTGCAGCGGGACTTCCCGGGGTCGGAACAGGTGAACGATCTCGGGCGAGATTGGGTATCAGTACCCGAATCGGTGGCTTTCAATCGGCCAAAGGTTGGACGATCGGTTCTGTGCTTCCCGGCTCGGCCATGGCATTGGCAGGGATACAACCGGGTGAAACGGTTGTGCGAACGGAATCGAAAGTGATCAACACATTCGACGATCTGGTCAAAAGTCTGGATCCCTACGAACCGGGGGATCGAGTCAAATTTGATATTTTCAACAACAATACGCCTCCGAAAGAAATAGAGCTGACAATCCCCGAGGAGCCGAAGAACCTTGGGATCGAAATTGACGAAAAGTTTGAAAACTTCGCGTTGATCAAATCAGTCAGAAAAGATTCCCCTGCGGCGAAAGCGGGACTCAGCGATCTGTATTGTGTTGATCGAATCAATAACATTCCCATCTTCAACGCCAGACGGTTCCAACTGGTAATGTCCGAGCTTTCCCCGGGCGATCAGATCAAATTGACGGTTCGCCCACTTCGGAGAGTCACTGTCCGTTTGCGGGGCTGGGTTGGAGCGTACCGGTAAAGATCGAAACGCCCCTACGGTTTACGCGAAATTATCTTGCTGATATCGATCAGGCAAAGCTGTCGTCCGCTGTTCCCGTCTACCGCGTCGATGCAGACGAACTTTCCATCGCGACTCAAACGGGGATGCGTATCAACCCGCCATTCACCGGAATATATTTTCGGTAAATGAAAATGCCCCAGATCAATGCGGTGTTTCGTCGCGATGTGGTAAAGATGCGGTGTCTGAAGCCGCTCGGCTCCCTTTGGATAGGTATCGTTCAAGATCCACTCGTTACCGGGCAGGTAGCTGAGATGACCGTAAGGATCAAGAACGCCGTAGCCGATGTTTTCGACGTGGCCACCTTCACGATCCTCATATAGAAAATCTCCCCAGGTTTTAATGCCACACCAGCCTTTGGACTGCGAAAGAATGTGACGGAGATCCTCATCGAACAACTCCTGTTGACCTGTCAGAAGCATTTCGATATCACAACATTGAGAGAGGGCGGTTTATATGGTTCAACATCCGTAAGATTGGGAAAGAATGGCTTTTCATAGTGGTGATACTGTTGATCATCGGGATGACCACGATTGTTCCCAGCCCTTGTTGCGTCCGTTAAGAGTGCTGGCGTTGGGAGCACAGGAACCGGACTGGGATTTCATGCAAACCCGTCTGACCGGTCAGGAATGGGAACTGAAGCAGTGCGTCTGGGCGGACGGATTAAGAGAGACGCTCCAGCATTTGCGAACCGAACATTGGGATTGTCTGCTGATTTCCCTGTTGGAGGAAGATGACCGCTTCACTCGGAAAGAGTTGGCCTGCTTTCTGGCATCGATTCGCGAAAGCGGAATCTCAACAGGTGTTCTGGGATTAACCTGCTCACTGGATGTCGAGTTGGCTGAACTGTTCCAGGAATATCAATGCGATTTTCATGAAGTACGCTCGGGCTGGTTTTCGCCAGCGATTGGAGTCATGATCAATCGCACGATGCAGTTGCAAAGCGATGCCCTGGAAAAAATGAAATTGCGAAACAGGGAAAAACAGCGTTGTCGCAGGGAACAGGAGGAAGCGGAAGTGATCCTCGCCCAGCAGCGGACTTTGTTGCAGGAAATTTTCAACGATCAACAGAAAGCGGATCAGCCCGAGAGCTCCGCTATTCAAACGGAATCGGCTGACGCCCTGGCTGACGATTCGGCGTTTGCTCCACTTGCTCCCCAATATGAACAGGTATTGCGCAGCTTTGTCATTATGGGAGTGGGGCGGTTGGAAAAAGAGCTGTTCCAGTTGGCATCCGAGTTGCAACAGGCGGGCAGTACACCGAGAGACCTGTTGGCGTTACACCTTGAATGTGTCGAAAAAATGGTCGAAAGACTCGGGCATCGCAGTTCGCGTCATGTCGTTCAAAAAGCAGACCGAATGCTTCTGGAATTGATGGTGATTCTGGCAGAAAACTACCGCTGCAAAGTGGGCTGATCGTTGCCGAAACAGACGAAAGCGGGTGTGAAGTTTCATCCTTTTTTCAAACTGAGCAACTCAGTACAATGGGATTGCTCAGTCGACGCGGATAGTGGGACGGAACGAATGCCCGAATACGAAACAGAACTGCTGAAAAAAAAATTTGGTGATCACGCCACTTCCTTCGAGGGGAATCTGTATGCGTACCCGGTGGTTTCCCGCCGAAGTGGTGGAATTTCTTTGGGAGTCAACCTGAACCCCGATAAAAAGTGCAATTTCGACTGCATCTACTGCCAGGTCGACCGCACGACTGACTCGCCGATCCAGCAGGTTGATGAACAACTATTGCTCCGCGAACTGAAAGACCTGCTCATCGCCTATCGCAATGGGAGTCTGTTTGAACACCCCAAATTCCGCGATGTTCCGCAAAAGTGGCGGGGACTGAACTCAATCGCTTTCGCAGGAGACGGAGAGCCGACCAGCTACAGGCGATTTCCGGAAATCATTCAGGCAGTGATTCAGTTGAAGCAGGATGTCCAACTGCCCGATGTTCCGTTGGTCCTGATTACGAACGCAACCCTGTTTGATCGTGAAGCCGTCAAAGAGGGGTTGCAACTGATTATCGCCGATCAGGGGGAAATCTGGGCAAAACTCGATGCAGGAACTGACGAGTATTTCCGACAGGTCGATCGCACGGTCATCCCGCTGGAGAAAATCATCAGAAACATCACCGAAACCGCCCGGCAGAGGGCATTGGTTATTCAGAGCCTGTTCATGACGATCAACGGGAAGCGTCCGACCTCGCAGGAGGTAGATGCCTATTGCGAAAGGTTGAATGGAATTGTCG
>JALTOP010000319.1:3030-3858 GCA_027000105.1 Planctomycetaceae bacterium
TTATACCGTTGCAAGAACCCCGGCTGAAAATTATGTCGCCTCACTCAGCAACGAAGAGGTGGACCAGATTGCTGAAACCGTGCGAAGCCAAACAGGATTGCAAGTTGAAAGTTACTACGGCGGTTGAATGGGCGGTTGAACGCAACTGTTACCGTATGCGGAACATTTCCTGATCAGGCAAAGTCCTGTTACGCTTCAATCAACTCCTTGATCGGGGTGCCATCACAAAGAGCCAGAGGGCGGCCAATCGGCGTGATCATTTCCTTGTCCGGATCGATATTCAACTGATGCAGAATCGTCGCGTAGAGATCCGGAACGGTCAGAGGATTTTCAGGATCGGTTTTCTCCCCGGTCGGATCTGTCTTGCCGATGATTCTTCCGGCCTGAATACCGCCACCGCCAATGACCGCAGGAAATCCGGTTGGCCAATGATCTCGTCCATCGAGAGGATTGATCTGTGGAGTCCGACCGAATTCGCCAATGCACAAGACGATTGTCGAATCGAACAGGTCGCGTTCTTTCAGATCCTGTATCAAGGCTGCAAATGCGGGATCAAGATCCCTGGCACGATTTGCCTGTGCCTCGAAATTGTTGGCGTGGGAATCAAACCCATTTAATGTGACCTCGATAGAACGAACTCCCACTTCGACGAGTCGGCGGGCCACCAGACAACCGCGTCCGAACTGGGAATCGCCATACCTTCGTTTTGTTGATTCAGGTTCTTCGTCTATTTCAAAAGCGCTGAGCTGTTTGGAGGACATCATTTTCAGAGCACGCTCAATTGTATTTTCATGTAGAGAGCGTTTCACCTGCCATTGACGTCCCTGA
>JALTOP010000320.1 GCA_027000105.1 Planctomycetaceae bacterium
AGACAACGGCGATCAAGCTCAAAGGGAGCTGTTTGCTGAAATCGAAAAATTGGTAACAACGCCGCAACAGAAGGCCAGATTGTTGGCATCCAAAATTGAATCGCTGGTCAATAAAAGGGAGAGTGAAAAACTCTGTCTTGCGACAGTTCGGTTCACAGAGTTGGGAGTCGATGTCGCCTTGGTGCCTCCCGATCATCAGGGATATTTACAGACGACATCGAGTCGTTTGCCCGCTTTGTATCGCCGTTTCTTCAAGCAGATTTCTTCTGCTGAGAAGGAGCGTTTTCTACTGGAACTTGAGCAGGTTTTACGGGATAAATTGACAGCAATGACGACGGATCAACTCCGACTGCTCGCGGAGATTTTTCCGGAGGTAGGACAAACCGATCCCGTTCGATTTGAACTGGTCAAGCGGTATCTGGATTCAGGAAATTGTCAGCAGGCTGAAATGGTTCTCCTGCAGTTGCAACGATCTCCCTGGGAGAGATCCCGGCGTCGAGCCAGTGGAAAACTTTCTGAAATATACAGGCAGGTGGGAATTTGCATGCCGGGGTACCGCAAACGGAATCCAGGTTTCTCGATATTCGCGTTGCAACCATCACCAGGGATGGTATCGGCAGATGAACCAGCAGGTGACATCAGGCCCGATGCCCGAGAGAAGACTTCGGTCAGGGAAAGGGAATTTGGTCAATCGGGCTATCATGTCAGCATTCAACAGCGTATCCCCCTGGCGCTGCTTCATGAAGATCCCTACAGCAAACAGCGTTTGGTTTACAGTAACCCCGATCAGAGTTGGTCGTTATTGCATCAGCCGAATATTCCCTCTAAAAGAATGAAGGCCGTTTCCGGTCAGGAGGGAACAGCATCCATCTGGCAACTGGTTCTCTCGGAAGATGCTCCCGATTCCTATGAAGAGATGGACAACGAACAGCTTCTCACTTTTCTGGATCGTTTGACCGGCCAAAACCTGTTTGAAATCAGATTGCCCGGAACAAGGTTTGGCCTGGCAAATGGTTCCAACAAACAGATAGGGCACCTGCTGCCTGTGGTTGCTTCAGGAGAAATCTACGGTGTCTCCCTGATGGAGGGGCGAGCTATCTGGAAGTGGAGAGTTGACCATTCGGGAAATCGCAGGCAGCGCATAGAGTTGGGGCCGATTGGACAAGGCTATTGTATCTATCAGACGGTGCGATCGCTCGTCTGTCTCGATCCGGAAAACGGACGCCTGTTATGGAAGCGATGCGATCTGGAGCCACGAGGCGGTCTGTGGGCGAACAGGCACACCGGTCTGATTGGCGATGAAAAGTGCATCGTCTATTTCCATGCTGATCACAATCACTATACGTTACTCGATACGGAGAGCGGTTCCACGATTCGAAAGGGAGTTTTGGCGCAGGCTCCGTTTCTTGCTCAGAGGACACGCCGCGCGTTCGGCAGGAAAATCATGTATCTGGCCGTTTCCGAATCGCTGCCTCATCAACGATATCTACGTTTGTGGGATCCACTGGAACTGTCAATGCTGATCGACGAGCCTTTCGGCGTGCAAGACCTGTATTCAGCTTCGCGGAATGAGTTGACAATTTACTTTTCCGAAGGGCGTTTGCTGATCTATCATCCCGAACAGGGACGCACTATTGCCGAAATCGAATTTGATGCGGAAGAAATCGGGCCAACCAATTATCTGCGAGTTGCCAGACAGGGAGGCTGCTATCTGGTTAATCTTTACCGCTCCCAACGTGCAGATAACGAATACGGTTACACAAGCCGATTTACAGATAGCCCCTGGAAAGTAACCCATGTTAACGGCCCGGTCATGGCAATTTCTGCACATTCGGGCCAATTGAAATGGATGCGATCATTCTCCAATCGGACGATCGTTAATGAACCGCTTGGCGGTCTCCCGATTTTGTTGACATGCGCAACTTACCAGAGCAGGCCCGGTGATCAACAAAGGTCTTTGCTTGTGGAAATTCTTGATCTTGATACCGGGAATACGTTGGCCTCACGAAATGATCTGCCCCTTTCCCGACTGTTGTTGCTTAATTACTGCAGCAGGAAAAGTGAAATTCTACTGTCCGGCATGATGAATGATATTGCCATTCACTTCCGAAATGACAGGCTTTCGCGATTCAAGCAGAACCAGCCAGTTTATTCGGACTACAGCCTTCATGCTACCAGGTGAACGGGTGAGCGTCATCAAGTGAGCCGATTTCGCATTATTCTGCGAGATAGTCCATTTTGTCTGCTACAACCAGGCTGCATGCTGCAATCAGAGACGGAGTGCCTGAAGCATCGCCCGTCAGTTCGTTCAGAATGAGAATCGGGCGAGATCGGATCAATTCGATGAGATTCTCCAATCGAAACGGTCTCTGTTTGGGCCTCTTTGGGCCTCCATTTGAGCAGAATTAGTGTGGGCGGTAAAACGGCCTGATTCTTCCTGACGCATCGTTTGACAACAACTCCTGAACAATGGTAATAAGTGCAGCGTCAGATACTCTTTAATCAATATGAGTGTAATACAGAGCCGTTGCCCCGGTTTTTCTGCTCTTCTGATCGGTGGTTCCCGTGTCTCGCCGGAAATCTTTGGAAGAACTTTCGGGAGATGCGATCGGTTCACTACAAAGCGTCGTTTACTTAAACTGTCGTTCAATTTGGTGGCACTTTTTTGGGGAACGCAGCAGCTTTTAAGGATTGTTTATTATGTCGATTGGGTTTGGGATTGTCGGTTGTGGAATGATCTCCCGTTTTCATGCAGAAGCGATCGCTCATATGGAAGGAGCGAAGTTGGTAGGCTGCTATAATGTTCGTGTTGAGGGGGCAAAAAAGTTCGCTGAAGAGCGGGGGTGTATTGCGTATGAGTCTTTGGAAGAAATGTTGGCGAATCCCGAAATTCAAGTGGTAACGATATGCACGCCGAGCGGTGCCCATCTGGAACCGGCTGTCGAAGCGGCCAATGCCGGCAAACATCTGCTGGTCGAAAAGCCACTCGAGATCACCCTGGAACGTTGTGATCGAATCATTGAAGCCTGTGAGAAAAACAAGGTGAAACTGGGGGCGATTTTGCCGTCACGTTTTGGTGGGGCCAATCTGGCGTTGAAAGAGGCGATTGATTCCGGGCGGTTCGGCAAGTTGACTCTTGGTGATACCTATGTCAAATGGTGGCGTTCCCAAGAGTACTACGATGGTGGCGGTTGGCGCGGTACCTGGGCGATGGATGGTGGAGGTGCCTACATGAACCAGGCCATCCACAATGTCGATCTTCTTTATTGGTTCATGGGAGAGATTGAATCTGTCAGTGCTGTTGTGGGGACGCTGGCTCACGAACGGATCGAGGTTGAGGACACAGGGGTTGCTGCGGTACGGTTTGCGAACGGTGCGATCGGGACGATTACAGCGACTACTGCCGCGTGGCCAGGCTTGCTTAAAAAGACGGAAATCCACGGCGATGCAGGTTCTGTGATTGTTGAGCAGGATGACATTTTGATGTGGCAGTTCAAACAGAAGCTGGACAAAGACGACGAAATTGCCGAAAAATTCGCTAAAAAGTCCGGCAATACCGGGGGGGCAAGCGATCCCTCGGCCATCTCCTTTCAGGGACACAAGGATCAATTTGAGGATTTTGTAAACGCGATCAAAAACGACACAAAACCGTTGATTGATGGAACGCAGGGGAGGAAAAGTGTCGAAATCATCCTGGCGATTTATCAATCTTCCTGGACTGGAAAACAAGTGAAACTGCCGCTGAAAGCTGATCCACAAAGGCCTCAATAACAGTTTCGGCTTGACCGAAATGCGGGAAACCGTGACACTGCACCGGATGCCTTGAATGGAGTCATCTGGAGGAGTCTTTAGG
>JALTOP010000321.1 GCA_027000105.1 Planctomycetaceae bacterium
ATGGTTGACAATTACGTTAGGCCTGGTCATGTCGGGAACGCTGGGCAATCTCTACGACAGGCTCGGTTGGCATGGGTGTGAACTTGCCGGTCAGCGGTTATATGCGGTGCGCGATTTCCTCGCCTTCACTTTCGGCAATTACCACTATCCCATCTTCAACTTCGCAGATGTCTTCCTTGTTACCGGGGCCATTATGCTTGGTTTGTATTCCTTCATGGTGGAATCCCAAGAAATAGCAGGAGCGGAAGCAGAGCAGGAATAAAATCGGGCGCTCCGTTTTGCGAAGTCAGTATTGCGATGACCGTGGAGTTCACCCGCCTTGCGGCATGATGGGGGGGGGACGAAGTCGCTACAAAAGCTGTCGACGATTGTTCCGAAAATGAACCGGAATCAAGTCTCATCAGACCGTAACGACCAGGCGGAAAAGCAATTCAACGAAGTTCCTGAAAGCATTGCCGCACCATGTAAATAACCAGCAGGGAACTGATCAGAAACATGATGTCCATCGTGGTGCTGAACCCCGCGAAGGGAAACCCTGTAATCATATCGAGAAGAGCCATGCCCCCTACAACTCCCGCAGCGATGGCGGAGGCGGTCAGCAAGCGACGGATACCAGCGGACATAACGATTCCTTGAGATGTCTATTCTTGATGTTGTAAGTTGACACACGGCAGACAAAGGGAAACGATGCCCCTCGGTTCCTACCTTTATCAATTAAACGATGTCACGGCAAGTATAGCTTCCCGTTCCTACGTATTGCCAGCCTTTTTCTCTGTACATTCCGCCGGTTTTCCCTGAAAAACAGGCAGAAACAGATTATTCGGACCACAAGTTCCATCAGACGATTTCAAATCACCCCATGAAGCGGCCCGCCGGGTGCGGCAAGCTGATCAACGCTTCTGGTGACCGCGGGGTCTTCCATTAACGGCGGTGCGTGATGCGGTTTGATACGGGCATCCAGAATAAGAGAGCCGGTGCATCCCCAATGCTTCTGTTCGGTGAATGCCCCGATCCCGTACAGATCAGCCGCCGGGTTACTACGAGTGAATGCGACCCACAAAAAATTATTGAGTGACCTGGCTGCAAAATCAGCATCGTCGACGATTACGATCAGCGGGAATTGATTGACCGGATGCGTATCGGGAAGTTGTGTCAGACAGCCCAAACCTCGCGACTGTTCATCTTTGTTGAACTCCAAACCGGAAACAGCAAGCACTCCCGGCATGATCAGACGAGCCTTGTTGATACCGGTTGGCAGTGAAAGATCACCGGGAATTTCTCGCGGTAATTCTCGACGAACCGGCCCTGCCGCCGCGATAACAACTTTCGAACCGGCGTTCAGGCCGTCTCCCGAATAATCGAGCGTATCGATGGTTGTTCGTGTTTGAAAATGAAGATCGCGTTGCCAATCGACCCGCTGCAGTATGTGTTGAAAGAAGTTCGGAATATCGTGACAGTCGAGTGCAGGGGCATCTTCCTGAGCGGCAATCCACAAATATTTCGCCAGTGAAAGTTGTCCCTGCCCCAAAATGGCGTTCGCGGTTGTCAACAGTTCCTGCGGAGTTCGCTGCCTCGCATAAGGCACATACCGTTCGCTGCCAATCGCAAGCAAAAGAGGATGAACGCCGGCTGCATCAACAGCGTGTATTTCCTTCACACCCGGCAATACCTCCGGAATGATCGGCCCGGTAATTTCATGAATGATTTTGCCGAACGATGTATCTTCCTGGGGCGGTCTTCCGACAACAGTAAACGGCCAAATGGCGTTTGGACGATGAGAGACGGCTTCCACTTTCAGTACCGGAAAATCGTGTTTCAAACTGTAATAACCAAGATGATCGCCAAACGGCCCTTCCGGCAGGAGGCGGTTCGGCTCAACCGTTCCCGTAATGCAAAAATCCGCTTGAGCATAAATCGCGGGGCGATTTGGTTGGGGAATCATTTCGATTCGATGTCCGGACAACGCTCCGGCAAACATCAATTCTGACATCCCTTCAGGTAACGGCATCACCGCTGCCAATGTCATCGCCGGGGTTCCACCAACAAAAATGTTGACACGAAATGGCTCATCTCTTTCAATCGCGGCTGCATGATGCACCCCGATACCTCGATGCAGTTGATAGTGCAATCCGATTTCGTCATTCTCCTGATAGTCATTTCCTGCCAGTTGAATGCGATACATGCCCAGATTGGAATTCATCAAACCGGGTTGGTTGGGATCTTCCGTATAAACCTGGGGAAGCGTAATAAAAGGACCGCCATCATCGGGCCAACTGGTCAATTGGGGGAGTTGATCGATCGTTATCTGATGCGCCAGTACGGGGCCACCTCGCACTTTTTTAGGAAGCATGTTCCTGGCCGTTGGAAGGGAACCCAACGATTTGAGTGGATGTTTGAACGCCTGCGAAGGATCGAGCTTCATTGTCACCAACTGCCGAACCGCTTTGAGCGTGTGACGGAACAGATAGCGGGTTCGCTCAATCGTGCCGAACAGATTGCTTACCATCGGGAAAGATGAACCGACTACATGACGATACAGGATCGCAGGGCCCTCGGCTTGATAAACCCGTCGCTGTATTTCCGCTGCCTGCAAATGCGGATCGATCGGCTCTTCAATTTCGAGCAGCTGGCCCGTCCGGCGAAGATCCTCAACGGCCTGTTTCAGAGATCGGTATCTCATACGTTTTCAAAGCCATCGTCGCGGCTGTCATCTTCCCACGAATTGTCATCTTCCCACGAATCGGGGTTCGCGTACGGGTTCTCATCTTCAAAGCTGCCCTGCGATGATGATGTGGAGGGCGGCTTTCCGATGACTCCACCGGCTGCCCCTCCTGCAAGAAGCAGACCGAACAGAAGGTATCCCCCGGTACCCAGAAACATCGCGGCTCCAACGAGAAAGAAGATTGCTCCAAAACCGATCAGAAAATAACTGGACCAGGTTGTTCCCGGCTCCAGCACCGCTTCAGTTGGTTCGGCGGGATCGTAGTGAACTACCACTTCTGTTCCGGGTTTGTATTTCCTGACCATCTTGTTTGAGTAGGTGATGCTGCTGGTGGAAACATCGCCATCGTAGCGGATGTGATTCTGCTGATACTTTTCCCCATCGACCGTGTATTCAAACAGCACTTCCGGTCGGTACGTAACGCCGTCGTCACTTCGGTTGCGAATGACCTCCGCGGAAACAACCACTCCTTTCGTGGTTGGCCAATCAACACTCGCTTTTGCCTTCTGCAAAACCGGCCATCCCGCGAAAAACATGACGCAGAAACCGACGATGCCGAAAATAAGGCCGAGAAACAACGGGATAAGCAATCCACAACCGACCTTCCCTCGCCTTTTTGAATGCCAGGACGGTGTTGTTTCCACTTCTGATTGGTTGATATTCCTTTTCATCATCACCTCGAACTGAATTGATTCCCGAATTTCATCCAGTCACTTGCGCTCAATCGCCGAACATGTTGCCCAGGCCTCCCAGAACAGACCCTTCCCCTCTACTTCTTCCCCCGGCTGAAGGGGCGTATTGAAAAATACGATCCGCCATTCGAGAGAACGGTAGCGATTGCAACAGAACCGTGCCGTGGCCGGAAAGTGTTGCCAGGAACAGACCTTCTCCACCAAAGAACATCGATTTCAAATTTCCTGCCCGCTGGATGTCGTATGTAATTCCCTCTGTGAACGCGACAATGCACCCCGTATCGACCCGCAAGGTTTCCCCCTGCAGTTTCTTTTTGATAACCGTTCCGCCAGCATGGACGAACGCTTTTCCGTCACCGACCAGCTTTTCGAGGATAAATCCTTCACCGCCAAAAAAACCGGCTCCACTTCGTCTTTGGGAAA
>JALTOP010000322.1 GCA_027000105.1 Planctomycetaceae bacterium
AACCGATATCCTGCTCGCTTCGGTCATCCTCTCCACACTGCTCGGTGTTGGTCTTTTCGCTGTCATCGCCCTGTTCGCCAAAACCGTCCTGTACCGCTGGATCAATCATTGAGTCCAATGCAGAAAATGGCCTCACGCTATTGAACCGCACAAGTTTCATGCGTTCAAGTTTCATCCATTCAAGCTGTCGCACCGATTCCGCAGCACTTGCCCAAGCGTCTGTTGAACCACTTGCCGACCCATTTGCCGCAGCACTGACCGACCCGGTTACGTCAACTCCGTCTTCCCGGGTTCTCCCGGGATTTCCCTGACATATTTCGGGACAGCGTAACCGGGTAGCTGTTGCTTCAACTCGTCGATGATTTTCTTCCCAAGCGTAACCCCGGTTTCAAAATGGGCGGCTCCCTCGACGCGATCAAGCTGATGCAGATAATACGGAATCGCTCCAAGATTGATCAGTCTGCGACACAACTCCGCCTGCGTTTCGGTCGTATCGTTGATTCCTTTCAGTAATACCGCCTGGTTAAGAACCGGGATACCTGCACGAACCGTGCGCACAATCGCCTCTGCACAATCATCGACAAGTTCGTTCGGATGATTCGCATGAACAACAAAAATCGGCTGCAAACGGGAATTCCGAAACAGATCGAGCAGGCCCTCTGTGACGCGACTGGGCAAAACGATCGGCAACCGTGTATGAATCCGTATTCGTTTTAGATGGTCGATTGCATCCAATCGCCCGATCAATTTCGCTAATCGCTGATCACCAAGAACAAGCGGATCGCCACCGCTGAGGATGATTTCTTCGATCTGCCGGTTCTGACGCAGTTTCTCCAGAGATGGCTCCCACTGCTCCAATGATCGAGGCGACTGGTGATACGGATAATTCCGGCGAAAACAGTACCTGCAATGCACCGCACACTGCCCTACTGTGATCATCAACGCCCGTCCCCGATACTTCTGCAACATTCCCGGTGCGAAAACAGATTGCCGATCCCCAACCGGATCGAACGAATACCCGACCGTCTTGTCCAATTCGTGAAAAGAGGGGAGAACCTGCAACAGAAGGGGATCGCGCGGATCCCGCGGAGTCATTCGCCTCAAAAAGGATTCGGGCACAAGTACCGGAAACTGCCTCAGAATGGATTGGAGTGAATGCCCGTTGGTGCCCTTTTGTGTACTATTCGATTCTGCGCCAGTTGCTTTCGAGTCATGACCAATCGCTTTCAGGCCGAGTCGTTCGCACAGCAAATCTGCGCTTCGAATTGCGTTTGCCAGTTCCCGTTGCCATTGGGGTTTATTTTTTGATGTGATCACGGATATAGTTTCCCGATCCCTTGAAATCGCCTTTGGTGCGGTCTTGTCCCCTGAGGCAAGGTTTTTTATCATGTGAATCGCCCATTTTACATTACAGCTTAACTGTTTGAAAGAAACACTGATGCCGCAGATTAATACGGGAGACTTCAAAAAAGGAATCAAGGTCGTCATCGAGGGAGAACCCTACGAGATGCTGGAGTGCAACTTTGTCAAGCCAGGCAAGGGGCAGGCTTTGTACAAAACGAAGCTGAGGAATCTGCTCAAAGGTTCAATACTGGATCGAACCTACAAAAGCGGGGAGTCTCTGGAAGAGGCGGATGTCCGAAAAAGCAAGGGCTGTTATTCTTACCGGGATGGCAGCAATTTCTATTTTCTGGATAACGAATCGTTTGAACAATACGCCCTACCCGCTGCTGTATGTGAAGACCAGATGCGGTTTCTGCAGGAAGGATCGGAAGTCGATCTGCTTTTCTGGAACAATCAGTTGATCACGATGACGCCTCCGCTTCAGGTCATTCTGGAAGTCACCTATACCGAACCGGCTGCCAAGGGGAACACGGCTACCAATGTAACCAAAGGGGCGACTGTCGAAACCGGAGCCGAGGTACAGGTTCCCGCTTTCATTGAACAGGGAAACCGCATTAAAATCGACATCGAAACAGGCAGTTACGTCGAGCGGGTCAATAACTGATCCCGGATTGGGTTGAGGCATCACATGGAAGTGAGCATTTGGTTATTTCTACTGTACGCCGCTTTTGCGGTTTTCGCGTTGCGATCACTGCTGACGTTGATGAATCAGCACAAACAGATTCATCTCTACATTTTGAAGAAGCAGGCCAAAAAAGAAGCCGAGAGAAAAGCGGCACAGGAAGCGAAACAGGAAAAAGAAACGAAACAGGCCCCTCAACAGCAAAAACAGGAAAACAGGGTCGCGTAAAACTGTGCGACCGGGCAACCAGATTATTCCATGAATCAAACCGACCATCAAAAAAAACTGTTCATCGAAACGGTAGGCTGCCAGATGAATGTTCTGGACAGCGAACTGGTCGTTGCTGCACTGAGGCAGGATGGCTACGAGTTGACCGACAATCACAAAGTTGCCGACACAATCCTCTTTAACACATGCAGTGTGCGAGAACGGGCGGAAGAAAAAATCTACAGCCAACTCGGACGATTCAAATACAGCAAACAGACACGTCCCAATCTGGTAATCGGGGTGATGGGCTGCATGGCCCAGAAAGACCAGAAACTGATTTTTCAACGTGCCCCGCATGTCGATCTCGTGGTCGGAACCGGACAACTGGCGGAAATCCCCCGACTGATCAAAGAAGTTCGTAGCAATCGGGAGCGTCAACTGGCTGTCAGCCTGGGACGACGCGATGGCTCCCGCAAGGAAGTCTCGCAGAGCTTTCAAAGTTACGACCCGCTCCGCGATCCTGAAATGCGTCCCTCACCGTATCAGGCGTTTGTGCGAATCATGATCGGTTGCGACAAATTCTGCACTTACTGCGTTGTGCCGATGACCCGCGGGCCGGAACAGAGTCGACCGCCAAGCGAGATTCGCAAGGAAGTCGTTGCACTGAAGGATCAGGGAGTTCAGGAAATCACTCTGCTCGGACAAACTGTCAACAGTTACAAACATGTTGAAAACGGGAAACAGTATCGCCTGGCCGATCTGCTCGAACTGATTCACGATGTGGAGGGCATCAAGCGGATCAAGTTTGTGACCAACTACCCGAAAGATATGACCGTCGATCTTCTCCAGGCGATTCGCGATTTGCCGAAACTCGCCCATTATCTGCACGTTCCACTCCAACACGGTTGCGATGAGATGCTCAAACGGATGAAGCGGGGCTACACCGTCGCAGATTACCGTGAAATGATGGGCCGTATTCGGGAGATTGTGCCGGGCTGTGCCGTCTCCAGCGATTTTATTGTCGGCTTTTGTGGCGAGACGGAACAATCGCATCAAAAAAGCATGGAGCTGATTCGGGAGTGCCGTTTCAAAAACAGTTTCATCTTCAAGTATTCCGAGCGATCCGGCACCAAGGCGGCTGCAAATTTTCCGGACGATGTGCCAGATGAAGTGAAGAAACGCCGCAACAATGAAATGCTTGATCTGCAAAACGCGATCAGTGCGGAAGACAACGCCGACTTCATCGGCCGGCAGGTCGAAGTTCTCGTGGAAGGGCCAAGTAAAAACGCGATCAAGGCCGGACAGGATCGTCCTTCCAATGCGGGACCGGATCAACTCGTGGGCCGCTCCCGTTGCGATCGCATCGTCGTGTTCAACGGTAATGAACGACTCATTGGAACCTTGGCGAATGTCCATATCACCGACTGCACCCCAACAACGCTGATGGGCGAAATCGTCACGCGAAATGTCCAGCACGGCTCCTGCGATTTGCTGCCCATCCTCCAGTAGCGTCGTATCAAAAGGTGCGTGTCCCCCCTGTTTTTCTGCTCTGCCGTTCTGGAAAATGAAATTAACCACAGAGACACGGAGAGCACGGAGA
>JALTOP010000323.1 GCA_027000105.1 Planctomycetaceae bacterium
TCTGGCGGGAAACGCAAGACATCAGCCAGTAGGAGAATCTCGTTCGCCATGTCGTCCCAGGAGCGGGTTTCTGAAACGGCGGCACCTTCCTGATAGGATCCATAAAGAACGCTATCGATTGCATGGAGCAGTTCTCCCTCGATGCCCGGTTCGCAAAGCATGGAGTAGGAAGAATCGGCGATTTCGCTGATGCTGCCGACATCGGTGCTGACGAACGGAGTGCCACACGCCAGCGATTCACGAAACACGTTCGGCAACCCTTCCGAATGACTGCACAAGACTGTTAAATCAGCCGCCTGATACCAATTCGGCAGGTCTTCGTGATTGACGGTTCCGATAAACGAAATGATATCTTCGAGTCCCTTTTCCTTGACCATCTGTTCCAGTTGCGGTCGTAGTGGGCCATCGCCAACAAGGCACAGTACGAAATCGTCGCCACGGTTCGCCTTGATTTCGCAGGTGCCGATCAGCAGTTCCAGATTTTTCACCGGCACCATCCGCCCGACCCACAAGATCAACGGGCGTTCGGGATCGAGACCGAGCCAGCTTCTGGCGACCCGTTTATCTTCCGGAACGAACTTGTCGACATCCACTCCCTGATAGATCGGGTGCACATTATCTTTGTGAACGCCATAATGCTTGATCACTTCCCCGAGCCCCTGACTGATCGGAATCACGGCGTTCGATCGGGTCAGCACGTCGATCACCTTTTGTCGGCGAGACGGCGAGTTCGGCAGGATAAGAACGTCGGAACCTCCGATGATAACGCCACAGGGAGCCCCGGTCATTTCAGAAGCACGTACACCTGCTTCGCCGTCAGGGTGTGCCCAGTAAGAAAGAATGAAATCGGGCTGCCAGTTTTCGAGGATCTTTCTAACGGTTCCCTCAATCGAATTCCAATAGAATTTCCCGTATTGCCCGCGCATGATTTTCGGCGGATACCAATACGTCGGGTAATGAACTTCCAGGCCCTGCTGAATAATCTGTTCGGTCGCCGACGGGGCAATTCCATTGAATTTCCCCTGAAAAACCTCGGTCCAGGGTTGCGGGGCTATTACTTTGACATCCGAACCGGCTCTCTGTAAAGCAGAACAGAGTTCAAAATTGAACGTTCCACGCGATGCGTGAGAAGCATCGGGAAAAATCGAACTGATAAATAAAATGTTCATTGTTACGCCTGCAAAAAAGTTACACCTGCAAAATTTGACCGGTTACCGTTCTCATACGCTCTGTCTCAGTTGTCACTGTTACTTACAGTTTCCCTCGTCTTTCGAGAACGTAACTGCGGTAAAGGTCTTCGTAATCCTTGATCATACGGTTGATGTGGAATTTCTTTTCGACGCTTTCCCGTCCCGCTTTTGCCATCGTCTGCCAGGTTTCCGGTTTTTTCAGATGGTTGCCAATCGCCTCGGCTAATCGTTGGGGATTTCCCGAGGGAACCAGATAGCCGGTTTTTCCTTCTTCAATAATTTCCGGGTTGCCTCCGACATCGGTCGTAACAATCGGCAGTCCGACCGCGAGTGCTTCGAGCAGTGTCAAGGAAATTCCTTCTGTTGAGGAAGAAGAAACAAACATTCCCGCCTGCTTGAGCAATTCGGGTACATCGTTGCGCTCCCCCAGAAACGTCACGTGAGAATCAAGATTCAATTCGTGGCACAGTTTTTCGAGCGGTTCTCTTTCCTGCCCATCGCCAACCATCGTCAATTGGAAATCGGGATATTGATCAACAACCAGCCGCGTCGCCTGTAGCAACGTCGGAAAATCTTTCTCGGGGGATAACCTTGCCACGCTGATGGCGTGTGGCTTATTTTGTGGGCCGTGAAAACTGAAGCGATCCAGATCGATTCCATTCCACAGTGTGGCAATCTTCGCCCGACTCAGCGGATCCTGTTTTCGACAGATTCCCGCACTATCTTCCGAGACGGCCAGAATTTGATGAGCGAGCCGATTGGCCAATAGAAAATGCCCGCGCTGTTTCAGACTGTTGCCGCAACCTCGCCCATGTTGCGTATTCAAAATGACGGGCACTCCCGCAAGGTAGCCTGCAACGCTGGCATAAAAATGGGCGTATGTATTGTGCGAATGGACAATATCAATCCGCTCATCGACAAACAGTTTTCGTAACCGTGAAAATTGGGCCCAGCGTCCCGATTTCCCCGCGTTAATTTGTGTGACTGATTTCCCGAGCGATTTGATCTCCTCTGCCGGTTGTCCGATATCGCCCAAAACGGCAAATTGTAAATCGTATTGCTCCGGGTTTGTCCGCTTGGCAAATTCAACCAGCAGGCGTTCCAGACCGCCGGTTGTGAGGCACATGCTGACATGGCAAACACGAATTCTATCAGGCAACCGCCCCGCTTGGCCTGTTTGATGGACAGAGACAGCATGCGTTGTTCCTGCTTCCGATTCAGCCGGCTGATGAGAAACGGCAGGAGATTGCGTCATGGTTTCCTCACAATTCGTTTGACCAAATGTTTCGCTTTCTGGATGAGATGACGCAATCGAAAGATCGCTCTTTTTCGTTCACAGACAACCCACCGCAATTGATTGGCAGACTTCCCCAGATTTTCCTTGTGACGTTTCTCTCCGACCAGAAAATCATATGCGTCGTAACCTCGCTGCATCGCTTCATTCATGCAGAGATAATGCGAAACAAGCCCGGAACCGGGGACATCCTCAAAACTGGCAAGCCCGGAAACATAGTCGAGCAGGCGATTACAATCGACCAGCAGATACAGACAGCCGATCGTTTGTGAACCCGTTTTCATTCTGCAAAGCACAACCTTTTGTTGTGGGATCAGTCGCGTGATCAACTCTTTCTGGAAACGGGAAAACCGGCTGCTGGCAAACGCGCCCGGTTGCCCCTCTTTTTTCCAGCGAGCCTGATGCAGTTCAACCAGTTCCGCAAAAATATCGTTTGCCTGCTCGACTGTTTCAGCCCATTCAAGCTCGGTTTCACCCAGCTTCTTGATACGCCTTCTGATATTGGAACGGGTGCTTTTTCCGAGCAGCGAAAGAATATCCCCCCCCTCGGCTCTGCACTGTTTCAGGTCAAAATAACGGCTCTCCCTTATTCGTGACTGCACCGTTATTTGATGTTGATGGAGTGAAGCAGTCTCGTTCAACAAAGGCCAGTCTTTGCCTGCTGCGTCATCAATACCATCGAGACGGAATTGATCCCAGTTTTTTTGCTCCAGAATCAGTTTTTGCAACTCGCTGACAAATTCGTTTCGATACCGCGGTTCGCAAAGAATGTCATTATATTCGACGCAAACAGATTCCCCGTGTAACTCGCCGGCCGTTCCCAAATGCAATGTTCGAATTGTAACCGGGCCGATGCGATGATGTTTCGATTCGCTCAGCAGGCAAATGCCACAAACCTGTTCCTGTCTGTAGCCGACAACAAAAAGAACGTCGATCGAATCGCGATAATGATCAAGCCAGGTTTCGGTCCACTCGGCACTGCACATCAATGAACGCGAACCGAGTCTCTGTTGAAGATCCCGCCAGATTTCAAGCATGGCTTCGCGCTGGCTGACATCGAACAGTTGCAATCGAACTTCATCGGCGGTTGGTGCGCAACACTCCCGCAAACTTTCTGATAAATCAGAAGCGGTTTCGCGTTTCAAATTGGTCTCACAACTGAGACGCTGCATCTCACCCTCTCTTTTGCCTCATCTATGTTCGATTATTTTCAATTGTTTCTGATTTCTGATTTTGTTCGATGCGTCACGACTTCCGCGGTGGGATAAGACTAATTCACCGCGGTTGCTTCCTGTAATTTTTCAATTCTGTTTACTTTTTTTTTCCAATGAACCAGACCAATT
>JALTOP010000324.1 GCA_027000105.1 Planctomycetaceae bacterium
AATCCTCATGCAGGCCGGTAAACAGATGCAACACGGGAATCTGTTTCGCGTAGAACGAGGCGTGATCGCTCGGGCCGAACGCTTTTTTTTCCCGAAAGAAGTTCAGTTCGGATTCCCGCTCCGATTCATCCAGCAGTCGGCTCCAGACGCTGGACGAACCAATTCCAAAGACAGTCAGTTTTTCATCAGCCAGGCGACCAACCATATCGAGATTGAACATTGCAATCGTGTCAGCAAGCGGCACGACCGGATGGTTCACATAATGCTTTGAACCGAGCAATCCTTTTTCCTCAGCCGAGAAGGCGATAAAGATGATACGCCGCTTGAATTTTTCGTCACGATTGGCGATTCGTCGCACCAATTCCAACAGCGCAGTTGTGCCAGAGGCGTTGTCGTCGGCTCCGTTGTGAATCGCCTTTGTTCCCGGTGCGAGCGAACCCTGTCCGCCCCAGCCGACATGATCGTAGTGGGCACCGACAACAATCGTTTCGATATGCTTCGTTCCTTCCTTCACACCTTGCGGTTCGAGAATACCAATCACATTCAGGCCTTCAACAGAGTCGGAAATGAGATCCGCATTCCCCTTGAGATGAACGCCGCTGAGCAGTTGGCTTTGCGGCTGCATTTTTTCATCAATCGCTGCTTCCAGTTCTGCCAATGTTTTCCCGGTTCCCGCCTTGAGCAACTGATCCGCACTTTTTTGTGTGATGTGAAAGGCGGGAATCGCTTTCTCCCTTGCATTACCACCGTAGCCAAAAGGAATCAGTCGATCCTTTTTTCCTTTTGTCGATGTCGTATCGTTGACATAAACAATAGCGATTGCTCCATGCTCCTGTGCATTTTTCATTTTTGACCGCAACGCGGCCCGTTGCGTGTCGATCTTGCCCGACTTGCTCATATACAGACTGCCCCGAACATTCTGGCGGGGAACTCTGCGAATGATCAGCGCAATTTTTCCTTTCAGATCGATGTTCTCAAATTCGTCGAATTTGTTCTTGGCATCTGCAATACCGTACCCGCAAAACACGACTTCACCGGAAAATTTTCCTTTACTGCCGAACGAACAAACACGAAAATCTTCATTGTTTTGCCAGTTGATTTCATGACCCTGAATTGTCCCCGTTAGTGAAATCTCTTTCCCCTGTTTCGAATTGCCGGCGATCGTAAATTTCTGGAACCCGTTTGGCATTCCCTCTGGAGATTTCAAACCGGCTTTTTCAAAATGATCGTGGATGAATTGGGCCGCCTCCAGAATTTCCGGCGAACCGGTATCGCGTCCCTCCCGTTCATCAGACGCCAGGAATTCAAGATCAGCCTGAATAGCCGCTTCCGATTGTTTTATCGTCGCCAGATTCGATTCCGCCGAAAACGCATTATCAAAGGAAACGGAAATGATTCCCGAAAAAAGAAGCAGTATCAACATTCTTCTTCGCCGCATTGTCTTATTCCTGTCATTGTCGTACGATCAAAAATTCTCATGTTGCAATCAGCAAATGGAAACACTGTAGAGGTATCAAGGTGCATCTTTGAAAGGCATTCCTGACAATCCCGCCACATTGGGGGGGTTACAGGGCACCGTGTGCTACAACATCATTGCAGTGGTAAAACACTACCGTCTGATTTCTTCTGCAAAATTTTTCAATGATTCCAAAGGATAACAGCAAAGCGGGTATTCCCGACCGTTGGCCGCCTGTAAATCTCGCTCTATCTGAATGGTCTGTTCGATTTCCTTTTGAAGCTGCTTTATTCGGGGAGCGGCTATTTGCAGTAGCGATTCCCGCACCTGTTTCAATTCCTGATACCGTTTTCTGTTCGCTTCAGCTTTAGCGCGGCGTTGGGTGCGAGACAATCCCTCCGTTTTCGCCTGCTTCTGTTGGGCAATCAATTCTTTTTTCGCTTTGAGTAAATCGGCCGCCGATTCCCGCTCTGCAGCCGTGAGCACTGTTTCCGGGTTCTCAACGGCATGGCGAAACTGCTGTTTTAATTGAGCGGAGCTTTGAGTTGGCACGGCAGGGCGGTTCTCCAGAGGCATCCAGAGCGTGCCCGTTGCCACCTGGAACTGCGGCGTGGGAATGTTCCAGAAGTCAGCAATAATGGAATCGGTGATTTCATCGTATTTTGCACCGCCAATACCATGAATAAACCAGTCCGCAACAAACAGGCGCAAATAAGCTGTGGTCATTAAGGCTTTTGTCCGCAGACGCATCCCCTGTTGTTGCAACTGATGCAGATGGGCAGAAATGAAACGGAAGCAGTCGTCAGGTTGCGCATCGGAGTTCGATTCGATATCCATACATGATTGCCATCCTGCGTGATCGCTAAGCAGGATTTTTCCTGCTTCCGATTTCACAAACAGGCTCCTGCGGCGTTTGCTCTCCCCGTTCCAAACCCAGATCGGTAATTCATTCCAGCCGTCCCGTTTGAGCAGGTCGGGAACCGGTTGCATCGCAGTTTTAATATGATGACATTTTCGGTACTCCCGCAGAACCTTATTGTAGATTTCCAATAATCGATTCGCGTTGAAAATCAACTCGGCGAGAAAGTTCCGATAACCGGCTGAATCGACCAGTAAACTGATCGGCACTTCGTAGTTGTTGATGCCCAGTTTCCGTTCCAGTTGCACACGTCCCGTTACCAATCCCTTCACAACCGAACCGCTATTATCCACTTCTGAAACAACGGCCCTCCAGAAATCCGGTAAAACAGTGGTGGGGGATGAAAACGAATCTTGTTGTTCGACCCGTGTGGCTAAAGACTCAAACAGTTCACGATCGACCACGCTTAATTCTTCCCACGGAACGCCAGGGGGCCAGTGATCAATAATGATTCTTTTTTGAACAATTCTTCCATTTTGTTGGACGGGAATTTTGATACTGTGTGACTTAACCGCATCTGAATCGATAATGACGTTGAGAGAAATTCCGTGATTCCGTTTCGCCAATTCAGCGATGAGCACATTCTTTACCCAGACACCAGGATGAAAAAGTTCCGGCTGATGCCCGGTTAAATAGAACGGTTTCTCTCCTGCAAGTTCTTCGATCGAACAACGGGAGCAGGGCGGTTGTTGCGGGGAGATGGAAGCGGTGTACCGCCGGGCGATTTCGAGCGCTTCGAGCCGTGCTCTTTTTCTCCGTTTGGCCAGTATTTCATTCTGTTTGAATAGCTCACGATTCCTCTCAACAGCATCGTTGACATCGCAAACGGGGGGAGCAATCAATAAATCGCCATCGCCACGGGGAACGCGCAAGCGCGCAGGCAACCGACCTGTTTGGCATCCAGCTGTCGAAGGCTGTTGTGATAAAGCTCGTTGTTTTTGAGAACATCGAGAGCCTTGCTCATTAACGAGCGTCTGCCCTTCGCAGACCATATCAAACCCCTATTTCCTGAAACGCAGAAAAACCGGGGCAATCCGAAGAAACTTCTTCGAACGCTTTCGAGATCACCTGCTGATAGTGTTCCATGCGTCTGTTCGCATCGTCAAGAGAGCCGCCGAACGAGCGTTCTTCCTCCAGATAGATACGGGGAACCGGGAATTCGATGATTTTCAACTTTGCACAGGCAGCCTGTATCCAAAGCTGCAAGGGCATCGCATAGCCCGGTTCAGTAATACGCAACTTCTTTAAGGCGGAAACCCGATACGCTTTGAAGCCGCAAAAAGCATCTGTCAGGTTCAGGTTTAATCGCCGATTCAACTGTTTCGTAATTTCAAAATTGATCCGGCGACGATCTTCGGGAGCGTCCTTGTCATCCGTAAATTCTGCCAGATAACGGCTTCCCGAAACGATGTCGTATTTTTCGCTTTTGCCTTCTTCTTGTGGATCCAGTTGTGCAACAAGTTGCGGGATCATTTGTGGCTGATGTTGTCCATCGCAATCGATGGTGACAATCGCTTCGGCATCCTGCTCAATCGCATATTGAAACGCAGTCTGCAAAGCCGCCCCGTAGCCGCGATTATTTTCGTGCGTCAATACCGTCACATCTGTTCTGGCAGCGAGCAATTGAGGCGTTTGATCCACCGAACCGTCATCAACCACAACAACATTCGCCGCATAACGGAGAACTTCATCCAGAACAGAATTGACATGTGCCTGTTCATTGAAAATCGGAAGAGCAACAATCCAGTTTGTCATAAATACCGTTTCTTGCTAAGCGTTTGAATGTGCTCCAAGTGTAACTGATTGCAACGTAAGAAGATATACACCGGGCCGTCTTACTGCACGGAAAACTACCCCGAACCCAATCCCTCCGAATCGCAGAGGTCTACTCATACGGGCAAGCTCCCGGTCATGCGACGTGTTGAGACATACCATCGAAAGGCACCCCTGAAAGCCCTCCCATATTGGCATGTCATCACGCTCCCCGTTGTTATTTATCTCATCATGCCCGAACTCCGGGCCCCATTGTAGCGCGGTTTCTGGTTGGGTCAAACAGTATGCTCGGTACAATTTGTTCAGGCATGTGGGAATCTTTTCTTAATTTCCTGCTGCGCGAGACGGATTTCTTCGAGAATCGATTCTTCCTTTTCCGTTTCCTTCATCGATTGCAGTTTATCCCACGAGCTTTGATTCCCCAGTTGCCCCACCGCCCAGACCACCGCACCGCGAATGAGGGGATTTTCATTTTGCAATGAATGCTCCAGAATATCAAGGTACTGAGAGTCTTGACTATTCCCAAGAACGATAGCTGCATTACGGGCCAATGCGATGCGGCCTGTTCGCCACAGCGGTGTTTTTTTGAAGCGGGTGCGGAATTCATCGTCGCTCATCAGAAGGAAATCGACGGCACCGGGGAGCCGATTCGCAGTCGCGACCAGTTCCGGTTGTCCACAAGTGGGCGCATGACGATTCCAGGGACAGACTTCCTGACATAAATCGCAGCCAAAAAGCCAATCCTGGATGCCCAGTCGAAGCTCCAGCGGAATCGGCTCGTTTCGTTGCTCAATGGTCAGATACGAGACGCACCGTCTTGCATCGAGAACATATTCTTCGACAAAGGCATCGGTCGGGCAGACATCCAGGCAGCGGGTGCAGGTTCCACAGTGGGACGTTTCAAATGGAACATCAGGCGGCAAATCCAGATCACAAAGAACAGCTCCGAGGAAAAAATTGCTTCCCTTGCGTTTGTTGATCAGCATCGTATTTTTGCCGAACCAGCCTAAACCGGAAAGCCGTGCGTAATCCCGCTCCAGCAGCGGCGCGGTATCAACAACAGCTCGGGTGAGACATCCGGGGGAAAGTTCATGCAGATAATCGGCCAGTTGCTTGAGCCTTTTTCTAACAACATCGTGATAATCCCGCTCCCCTTGCGCATACTTGGCGATGCGGCCCGGTTGCGATAAATCATCGGGAATTGTTGGTGAGTAACAGGTCGCCGTCATAATGATACTGCGAACTGCGGGCAGAACCGATTGTGGATGTTTGTACGCCCGTTCCCGATTCGGGAGATATTGCATCTGCCCGGCGTACCCCGCTGAAAGCCAATTCTGCAAATAAGGGAACCCCGTCGCGGAAATCGCAGGGGCAAACCCGCACAAATCAAAGCCCAACTGTTCGGCTCGCCGGGTGATTTTCTGTTTGATTGAATCACTCATCCCTACACGGTAAAGCAACAGCAAACAAAAAGAAAACCTGGCAGACGCAAAATCCTGTCTCGGATTCTGTACTGCCCGGGATGCAGCCCTGCCAGTTTCCAATCAAACAGTGACAAACATCGGAATTGATGTTGTATCGTGATTCGGCGTTTTTCGGTTTTTCGAGCCTCCGCTTGTCTACTCGGGAGATTTGTGGAATAATGCCCTCCAGTATTGTCTTCCAGGGAAGTTTTTTGTGCGGACTCCGTTTCGCGATATGAGAATCAAGAACCGGGGAATTCCCGTTTTCTCCTTCTTGCTGTTGTACTCCAGTACCGATCCTGCCGCAGAATTGCGCTCGGTAGTTAATTCATTTGGAAATCTCGAATACCATGAACGATGTGTTGAAATTGGGCGTCAACGGAGCGGCTGGCCGGATGGGGAGGCGCATTGTTGCGTTGGCCTGCGCGGATGCCGGGTTTGAAGTTGTCCAGGCGATCGACTCTCCCGCTTCCCCCCTGTTGGGTCGCGATGCCGGTGAGTTGGCCGGAGTTGGAGAAATCGGCGTTCCGATCTGTAGCGAGTTATCCCAACGGATCGATGTCATGATCGATTATTCCGTTCCTGATGCCTGTGTTGAGATTTCGAAAATATGCGGTGAACGTTCCATTCCACTGGTCGTTGCAACAACGGGATTGACTGAGGAACAAAAACAGATTGTCTTGTTAGCCGGGCAGACGACACCGCTGATCGTCGCCCCGAACACAAGCACCGCTGTCAATCTGGCGATGAAGCTGGTACAGGATGCTGCTTGCGCCTTAAAAGGGCTCAGCGATGGAGTCGATGTTGAAATCATCGAGAGGCATCATCGCTTCAAGGAAGATGCACCAAGTGGAACGGCTCTGCGATTTGGAGAGATCGTTGCAGAACAGATGGGACAGACCGATCATGTGCACGGCCGTCATGGTCTGATTGGACAGCGAAAACAGACGGAAATCGGGTACCACGCACTACGTACCGGCGATAATGTCGGTGAGCATACGATTGTCTTCGGAATGATGGGGGAAACTCTCGAAATTCACGTTCGTGGCCACACTCGGGACAGTTATGCCTTTGGAGCCCTCAACGCTGCCCGTTATCTGGTCACGCAGGGGCCGGGCGTTTACAGCATGAACGATGTCCTCGGATTCTGAAAGACCTGGCCCCCTTTTCGCAGATCTGTCCAGCTTTACAAGTTCTGGGAACCGTTTTCGGGCGGGAGCATTTTCAGGTGTTGCCAGGCTGCTGTGGTGACCATGCGGCCGCGGGGTGTTCTTTGAATGAAGCCTTGGCGGAGCAGAAACGGTTCGACTTCGTCCTGTAGCGTATCGGGAGGGACATTCATGCTATGGCCGATCGCTTCCAAGCCGGCCGGGCCGCCCGAGTAGACCGTCATAATCGTTTGCAGATAACGCCTATCCATTTCTTCCAGGCCGATGTTATCGATTTCGATCATTGCCAGTGCCTCTCGGGCGATCGATTCAGTGATGGTATCGACCTTATGCTGCACCTGTGAGAAATCTCTCGTCCAGCGCAACAGATTATTCGCTTTGCGAGGAGTTCCCCGACTGCGCAGGGCGATTTCTATTGAGGCATCTTCCGAAAGCTCCGTTTTCAGTTTGCGTGCATTGCGTCGTAGCAAAAGCGCCAGTTCTTCGATTTCGTAAAAATCAAAATGAGCCCGATTGATGAATCGATCACGCAGAGGGGCCGTCAGCATTCCGCTTCGCGTGGTTGCACCGACAATTGTAAAAGGTTTCAGTGTCATATTGAGTGTGCGGGCATTGATTCCCTCTCCGACGGCGATATCAACACGGAAATCTTCCATCGCCGGATAAATGAATTCTTCCACCGCGGGAGGTAAACGGTGAATTTCATCGATAAACAGGATCGAGTGTTAGCTGGCACGTGTCAAATAGGGCAGCAGATCTTTGGGAGCCCGAAGAGTTGGAGCGGAAGTGATTTGGAAGTCACTGTCCAGTTCTTTGTGTAACACCGTCGCCAGAGTTGTTTTTCCCAAACCGGGAGGGCCTTCAAACAGGAGGTGTCCCAGAGCTTCATTCCGGTTTTGGGCAGCAGTCAGGATGATCCGTATCCGATCGACAACCTTCTTTTGTCCCACGACTTCAGCAAGTGATTGCGGACGCAACCCCTCGTCCAACTCGCGATCATTAATCGCAAAACGGGTGGTGGAGGTCGGTTCGGATGATTCCTCTGTCGATGCCCCGGTGACGATCGTTCTTCTAGCCATCCCTAGTCCGTCATCCTTTTGAAACACAAAACCTGCAACACGTTACGCTGAATCCGACGAGACGTTCCCAATGAGACGCTCCCGTGACTATCGTTCAATCTACTGTTGTTGTTCCATCTATTGAAGGGGCCGATAGACGGATCCGGCGTGACGTAGTGTATTCGCTCAACGCTGTGAAGCATAAATGATCGCCTGATGAATGACAATCCCAGCTTTTCGAAAGCAATCAATGGAATGAAACCAAATGGATCGCGCAGAAGAGGTCACACCTGTTTCTACTCAAAGACAAAACACAAAAACGGCAAGTAGCGAGCCTTGCCCCGCTTCGGGCGAACCGGAAAGGAGAGAGGAGTCCCCGTCACTTGAACAATCGATTTTCTGCCTACGTCTGCCGGGAACGAGATTGCCTGTCGAGAGTGAGGTTGTCCTGAAAGTCCAGACGAAATGCCGCTTCACTCTACTGCTTTGGTGATCAGGAGAAGTCCCATTCCGAATAGAGCTTGGTACGAAACTCGTGCCACTCGTCCTGCTTGATAACCGAATTTTCGCTGTTGTCTTCCATCAACTCACAAACCCATTTATCCATCAACTGCATCCGTTCTGCCATCACTCGTACCAGATTTGTCAGCAGCTTCGTCGCTGTATTGCATTTGTTGTTGCTCAAATCGTTGAAAGCTTCCTGGGAAAGTTTGTGGACAGTAGCTGGTGTAACTGTCTTGATGCTGGCTGAATGATCTGTTTGTTGGAAGAAGGACATTTCTCCAAAAACAGTTCCCGGCCCCAGCATCGCCAGAACCTGACTTTTGGTTCCAGCCAGATTGGTTCGTATCACCTCACAGCAGCCCTCGCTCAAAAGCCACAACCCTTTGCTTTGGGTTCCCTGTTCGATAATCAAACTCCCTGCGTTGTAGCATAAATGCTCCATATGTTCGAACAGGGTTCGTAATTCCTGTTCGTTCAAATCCTTGAGTAAGGGAGAGTCATGCAAGGGGACGTCGAATGGTTGAATATCGGCCATTTTCTCTCCAGAGGAATGATCAGGGCTTAACCTGGCAAAACGATTGTCACTACTGATGTCAGCCGTGCAGCTTTTCATTGCATGTTATCCTTTTTACGAAACTCTATTCAAGCAAGCAGAACACCTTCCGGAATCGCTGCTTTTGTTCATATGTGACAGTTGACAACGCAATAGCCCCGATAAACAGGCCCCATAAAAGTTCTGAAGGGGTACCAGGTTCAGATTCCTCCCAGCACGGTTGCCCTGCCGACTCTCCCGATTCCGAGCAGATAGGAAGCAAGCCGCAAGTTTACTTTTTTTGTCGTGGCGACATCCCAGGTACGTTTGAATGCATCGAGCATTTTCTTGTCCAGTTCATCCCGAACGCGATCGATATCCCAACTGAAATATTGTCTGTTCTGAACCCATTCAAAATAACTGACCGTTACTCCTCCCGCATTGGCCAGAACGTCGGGCAAGACGGTAATGCCTCGCTGATCGAAAATGTCATCAGCCGCAGGGTAGGTCGGGTTGTTGGCGGCTTCAACGATATATTTCGCCTGAATATGGCTCGCATTCTCTTTGGTGAGAACACCACCGATCGCTGCTGGAATAAGAACCGTGCAGGGGGTCAGCAGCAAATCTTCATTGGAAATTGGTTCGGATTCCGGATAGTCCTTGACGGTTCCGTTTTCCGCCACGTATTCAGCCAGGGCGGGAATGTTGATCCCCTTTTTATTGATGATACCACCGAATGCATCAGAGACAGCGATGACTGTCGCACCCTGATTGTGTAAATACTGGGCCGCATAACTGCCGACGTTTCCAAAACCCTGAATGACGATTTCTGCTCCAACGACCTTCTCTTTCAGTTTTTCGAGCAATGCCACGGTGAGCAGGCCGACACCGCGGCCGGTTGCTTCTTCGCGTCCCTCAGCTCCGTGCAATTCCACCGGTTTGCCTGTGACACATGCCGGCGTGAATCCGTGATACTTTTCATACTGATTCATGATCCAGGCCATCACTTGCGCGTTGGTACCCATATCTGGTGCGGGGATGTCTTTATCTGGCCCGATAACGTCATGAATTTCATCAACGAATTTCCGCGTGACCCGTTCCAGCTCGGCCGGGCTCAAGTCGAGGGCATTGATCTGGATTCCTCCCTTTGCCCCTCCATAAGGGATATTGACAACCGCCGTTTTCCACGTCATCAGCGTTGCCAGGGAGAGAACTTCATCTTCGTCAACTTCCGGGTGATAGCGCAGTCCCCCTTTTAATGGCCCCCGAGCATTATTGTGCTGGACCCGAAAACCAATGAATGTCGAAACTTCACCATTATCCATTTCCAAAGCAACCTGTACCTTCACTTGCCGTTCGGGAGTGAGCAGCAACTTCTGCATGTTCGAAGTCAAGCCCATCAGGCTGGCTGCCTTGTGAAAATATCTATCTGTGGCTTCTCTTGAGTCCATCTCAGCTCCTCATTGTGCCTTGTTTTCACTAATCCCGTTTGATCGGGAACCTCCTGTTGATCATTCGCTGAAGGCTGATCGACAACCGCTCCGCTTCTCATGCCTGACATCTTGCGTTAGATCTTGCGTTTTGCCTTCTACGTTTTGCGTTCTGCCGTTTACCTTTTTCTTTCCGTTTGTGATTCCGCCGTTTTATCGGAAAAGAAATCCATCAGCAATTCCGCTATTTTTTCGTGTCCTTCAATTGACAGGCGAATTCGGTCTTCCGAAAAATATCTCTCGGGCGACTGATCGCTGATAAAAAATGTTGAAGTATCGCAAAGCCTGAATTGATGTTTTTGGGCGAATCCCTGTACGATGTCGCGATAGTTTTGACTTTTTTCATCAAGAACCGCCTGACCGGTTTTTGTCGCCAGTAAAACCGGGGTTTTTCCAGACGACATTTTCCTTTTAAGTGTGAGAACCTCCCCCATATCTGGAAGATAGACGAGAATCACCTCTCCCCCACGGGAGCGTATTCTTTCTCTCAGTTCGATTAACGGTTCCAGGGCCATCATGGCCAAAGCTTCCCGTTCAGAAGAACTGATTAAATCCGATTCAATACGCTTTAACGCCGATCCCTGATTCTTGTCAGTCTCTTTTCCCAAAAATAGTTCACGTAAGATCGGAATCCCTAATTTAACCAACTGAGATTGAATCAGATTGTCAAATTGTGTCGGTTGTTTCGATTCTAAGGGCCGTGCGTAAGGGTGATACCCGCTGACAGGAAATCCCTGAGAATCAAATGTGATGGACCGACGAACTTGCAGATCGTTTCTGAAACTTTGCGGAGTGAGGACACACATCACGAATTTCACAGGAAAACGGGCAAAGCGGTTGTGATCCTGCAGCAGCCACAACAGGGGGCAACCGTCTGGTTGGGCTGCATTGACGAATCTGCCCGACCGCAGTGAAAATTGCTTCAGATAGCGGTCCTGTTTCTCCTGCCAGATCGCAATATATGTCTGCTCTGCTTCCACATTCGTAGCCAGAGTGCATTCGTCACCCAAAAAAAGAATGTGATTCTTCTGCGTGGGCTTCTTTGGGCCGACGCGAAAACCATTTTCATCGTAACGGACATTGATCAACCTTCCGGATTCCGCAGTCTGTTTAATGGTTCGGGAAACAGGGGGTGTCAGATACATCGTTTCAGATGGTTTCCAGCCGGCGAAGCGAACCGTTTGAGGGGATAATTTGAGAAGGGGGCTTTTATCGCTGCGCAGGTAATACTCTGCCGAGACGATTACGCCAGCCAGTAAAAGGATTCCAACGATAATACCACGAATTTTCAGCACGCTAAAATTCTCAATTCGATTTCACACCCGCTGCGGATTCAAAAGCGGCCTGATTCAGTTGTTCCGCACGCTTACATACAATTCAAACAAAGGAAGGCACTTTTGATTCTCAGTGCTTTTACTCCCAATATCGTAGGGGATGGAGCATCAATACTGAAAGACGAATTTCCCCGCATAATTTCTGCAGGTTGCCTACTGTAAGAAAGAAGTCCGGTTTCGAGTGTAAATCATACAATTCGACCGTTCTGTTCAGTCCCCGCTACTCACAAGATATGAAGAAAATCCGATAAGTGAAGAGGGGAGTTTTGTATCGATTATGTCGATAGGCATGACATCATGGTGCTGCAAGCAGCAATTGATGCGTCAGGTTTTGGGGCGTTTTGCAGCTGAATAACGTTGAATAACGTTGAACAACGTTCGGCATTACTTCGTCGGGTTTGGGGCGAAAGAGAATTGGGGGGAATTGCAGATGTTTCTGCTGCGTTCATTGCGTCTGTTGGCTCGGGCATTGGTTGCAGAATCCACGCATAAACAGATTGCAGCGGGGATTGCATTGGGGATGATTGTTGGTCTGGTTCCCAAGGGGAATCTGCTTTCCCTGATACTGTTGACCCTTGTTTCTTCATTGAGGATCAGTCTGCCTGCGATTTTCTTTAGTGCATTCCTGTTTTCCTGGGTCGCCGTGCTCCTCGATCCGTTGACCGATCGAATTGGCGAAGTCGCTTTAACGGAGTCATCCTTGACACCATTCTGGATATGGTTATACGACCATCCTCTGGTTCCCTGGACACAATTCAACAATACGATCGTCATGGGCTCCCTGATTGTTGGAGTGATTGCGAGTTATCCAGTCTATCGTCTGACATTGCCTTTAGTGAAAAAGTACGAACCGGCTGTCTCGTCCCGTATAAAGAAAATGAGATTGACTCAATGGCTCTTTGGCGCAGAGTGGATCGAACGCATTCGCAGTGCCGTTTGATTGAGGGAGATTCAAGGATGGATTCGTTTTTTCTAAACGCTACCGACACGGCTCCTGGGTTGTTGTGAGTTCCTTGCCGAAACGCTGTCCAATTAGGCATTGTCAATAAAAAGGTGTGATAATTCATGTTATTGGAATCCCGCAGATTGCCATAATCTGGCCCGTTGTCGTTAAAGTAATTGGACTATGAGACACAGTTATTCAAACCAGTTGAAAGCGTCTTCTTCGCTGCAAGTCTCGGGCTTCGACGAAGCAGAGCATAGCCGTAAAAATCTGGGCATCAGAACCCAACGCGCCGAGGAGAGCCGTTCGGATCGCTTCGCTTCCCGTCAGTTGGCGATCTCTCGCTCATCATCGTTTGTATTAACGGTTGATGACGCCTCGCAGGTCTGCAGCAAGAATAGGTCTCCACTTCTCCGCTGGGGGTATCTTGTACCGCGTTTTATTTTATTGGGATTCTTTTGGGGGGTACTTGCATTGGGGCTTGACCCCATGCTCCGTTACGGATTTACAAGAGGTGCTCGGGTTATTTTGAGAACGCCGGTTGGCATCGGAGATGTCCAGACCAGTCTGTTTTCGAGTTCCATGAAAATGGAACAGATTCAGATTGCAGATCGAGATAACCCCCAAAAGAACGCTGTCGAAATAGATCGTATTGCGGTTGTTCTTGATCGAAACGCGCTGTTAAGAAAAAAGTTTGTTGCCAATCAGATTGTTGTGTCCGGTATTAACTGGGATGGAGATTCGACACTGATTGTGGATGATCAACGGAAACGGAAGCCGGATTCCGATTGGGCCTTTCCATTTCGTTTGGGGGAAAAGAAACTGGCAGGGACAGCCCGGGAAGCTGGCCAGAAGTTTCTTGAAGTGTTGCTTGATCAGGCGGTTTCTTCATACGACCCTGGCAAACTGGATACCGTGCGATTGGCGAAAAGAAAAGATCAGCAATGGCAAAGCCGATTCGATCTCTATCGCAAATCTGTGTCAGAGTACAAACGGCAGATTGAGAGATTGAAAAGGCAGATCGATCAGTCGAGAAAAGGGAATCCGCTCGATCATATCAATCAATATGCCCAAATTGCCCAACAGGCTGATTCCCTGATCGCCCGGGGAAAACAGTTGAAGAATGAATTGCTCCAGTTGGGAAAGATTGCCCGTCGCGACGTGGCAGAACTGAATGATGCCAGGATTCGCGACTATAACCGATTGCGCGAACAGATTGCCTCGCTTCCGCTCAATTCGGAGCAGTTATCACAGACGATTCTCGGCCCTGAAACACGGCGTCAGTTTGCGGAACTTGGCCGCTGGATTCAATT
>JALTOP010000325.1 GCA_027000105.1 Planctomycetaceae bacterium
CAGAGTTTGGCATTGGATGTGCGTTGTTAGTTTGCAGAGGGATTACCGCCTGATTTCGTCGGTATTTTTTCCCAAACTTACAAAACCAAGTCCAAAACTTACAAACTCAAGGAGATTTTACAATGCGCCCCGCCCACTCGTGCGACCTGTTTTCCATCTTGGAACACGTCACCGACCCACGCGGGCGCCAGGGACAGCGCCATACTTTTAACGCCATGCTGGCGGCAATTATTTGCGGAACACTTTGTGGAATTCGCAGCATGCGAATGATCGCAAAATGGGTTCGCCGGCTTGAACCAGACACCTTTCACTGGCTCGGTTTCAAACGAACGCCCCCTTGTGCCAATACTTATTCAAACCTTCTTCAAAGGATCGATCCTGAAGAATTTGAACAAGCCATTCGTGACTGGATCCAAACGCTCGAAGGAATTGAACTCGATGAGGATTCGCTGCGTGCGACATCAATTGACGGCAAGACATTATGTGGCAGCCTGCAGGAGCACGAAGGAGCCGTTCACCTGCTTTCCGCACTTGATCATCAAACCGGTTGCGTGCTCAGTCAGACTCGTGTTGATTGCAAAACCAACGAAGCCAAGGCGGTCTTTGAACTGTTCAAAACTCTGGTATTAAAGGGTAAGGTAATCATTGGAGACGCCATGTTTTGTCAACGTGATATTTGTAAACAGATCATTGACTCCGGCGGCGATTACTTTTTTACCGTCAAAGAAAACCAGCCGACATTGCTGAAAGAAATCAAACTGGCCTTCGCAGAATCCGAAGGCTTTTCCCCCCTACCAACAGCGTGAAATGGAAGCGGATCGTGACGAACATTCCACACTGAATAAAGGGCATGGGCGTGTGGAACGTCGTCGCTTGGTTTCTTCCACGATGCTCAACGAATATGCAAATTGGCCGGGGCTCAAACAGGTCTGCCAAATCACTCGCACCAGGACATGCCAAGGGAAGACCACCACAGAAATTGCTTATGGAATTACAAGCGTGGGCCGTGAGCGAGCGAATGCAGAAACGCTCCTCAAATGGAATCGAGGCCACTGGGGAATCGAGAATCGCTTGCACTGGGTTCGGGATGAAACGTTCGGCGAAGACCGCAGTCGGGTACGAAGTGGGAACGCTCCGCAGCTTCTCGCCAGCATACGAAATTTGGCAATAAACTGGTTGCGCAGTCAGGGAATCGATAGAATCGCTGAATCTTTACGCGAAAACTGCTGGAATCCCCAACGCTTCTTCGCCAAAATGGGCAAACCAAACTTCTGAGCAGCCCTGTCGGATTCGGTTTGAGAACTGGTAACATCCCTTGTGGCTGTCTATAATGTCCTGTGCGCCCCGGGAACTTGTACGTTCCGGGGATTGGGGCACTCCGGGAAGGTGATGCAAAACCGCAGGTCAGGCCTCTCAGCTTTGACTGTGTGGCTCTGTGTCGCAGATCGGGATTCAGTCGATCTCCAACAAATGAAGAGACTCAATATGGTTAGCCCACAGGGTGAATCTGTTTTGGATATTACGGACCAGGGAATACGCGATCTGGTCGAGCGTTACAGCACGCGCGGCCCCCGATATACGTCCTATCCGACTGCGCCGCAGTGGACCGATGCCGTCGATTCGAATGTCTATCGGGACGTGTTGCGCGATCATTCTTCCCCCGCGCCCATTGCGCTCTACGCGCACATTCCGTTTTGCAGAAGGCTGTGCCTGTACTGTGCGTGCAATGTTCGCATCACCGGAAAACAGACTCTTGTTGAGCGTTATCTGGAGGCAATCAAAAAGGAAACCGAAACAGCAGTCGGGTTGTTGACCAATCGCCCCCGCCTGGCACAAATGCACTTCGGCGGTGGAACCCCCACTTTTCTCACACCCGATCAATTGGCGGGAGTGATCGACACGTTCGACGCCCATTTCGAAAGCATCCCCGGTGCGGAACGTTCTATTGAAGTTGATCCGCGCGTAACGACAATCGAACATTTGGAGATGCTTCGTTCAAAAGGTTTCCAGCGCATTTCGATGGGCGTACAGGATCTTGATGTGAAAGTTCAGGAGACCGTCAAACGGGAATACAGCGAAGAACAGCTTGTCGAATTCGTCGCCGCGGCTCGCCGGATCGGTTTCGAGGGGGTGAATCTGGATCTCATTTACGGATTGCCGTTTCAAACTGAACAGACCTGGCAGCGGACGATCGATTCCATCATTTCGATCCGTCCGGATCGCCTGGCCGTGTTCGGTTATGCACATGTTCCGTGGATCAAACCGCACCAAAAAACATTGGAGCAGTACGGCTTGCCGAGTCCCGAACAACGGCTGTCGCTGGCGATACAGTGTCGTCGAGCCTTGGTTGAAGCCGGGTATTTTGCGATCGGTCTCGATCATTTCGCCTTGCCCGATGATGGTATGGCAATCGCCTTTCAACGGGGAGAGGTACATCGCAACTTCATGGGGTACACCGTTCAGGATACCGATACCATGATCGCGTTCGGCGTTTCTTCCATTGGCGACTTCCCGGCTGCTTACGTTCATAATCAGACAGATACAGGAAAATATATCGAACAGATCGAAGCCGACGGCCTGGCTGTCACACAGGGACACCTGCTCTCCGCAGAAGACCGGATGCGACGACGGATTATTATACGATTGATGGGAAACTTCCACATTCTTCCCGAGAAAATCGAACAGGAATTTGGCGTCTGTTTTCATGATCACTTCGCCCCGGAAATTGTCGAGTTGGAAAAGTTTGTCGAACAGGGGATTCTACGCCGCGACGAAACCGGATGGCACGCCACGCTGGAGGGAACATTCGTCATTCGGAATATCGCCATGATATTCGACCGCTATCTGGAAAAAGATCGAGACACCACAAAAAGATACTCACGAACAATATGAATGATTCGAATTCCAGACAGTCGGTGCTGCTCATCGATATGGGGGGGCCGCAAAGTCCGGCGGAGGTGCGTCCGTACCTGCAGCGGATTTTTTTCGATCCCTACATCATCCCCGGCAATCCGGTCAAACGCTGGTTGTTGAGCCAGTTGATTGCGAGTAAATCCGCCGCGGAAACACGAAAACGGTATGAGGAAATTGGGGGCAAATCGAACGCCGTTCCCGATGCCCAAAAACTGGCTTCCCAATTGACCGAACATTACGCATCTCGCGGGATTCATCTGGAATGTGAAGTTGCTACGCGGTACAGCTTTCCTGATATTCCTCAAGGGTTAAAAGCACTGGCCAGGAAACAGGATGCTCCCATCACTGCCGTTTACCTCTTTCCACACGAAACATCCGCGCTAACCGGCTCATGCGAAGCCGTCCTGCTTCATGCTGCAAAAAAACAGAATCTGGCGATCGCGCACCACGTAAGAAATTTGAGCCGAACCAACGCCTACCTCGAAGGCTGGGCAAAGGCGATTAAAAAAATGGTCGAACGTCCGGAAAAAACACTCGTCCTGTTTACTGCCCATTCACTGCCGGTTTCGATTATTGAACGGGGCGATCAATACATCACAGAAGTGGAACATTCCGTTGCGGGTATCCAAAAATTGCTGGGCGATTTGGCGACCGATCTGGCGTATCAATCCCAGGAGGGGGAAAACTGGATCGGTCCGAAAGCGGAAAACGTGGCTGCTGTTGCCCGTGAAAAAGGTTACACCGAACTCGTTGTTGCTCCGCTCAGTTTTGTCGGCGATAACACTGAAACATTGCTCGATATCGACAAGGATCTTTTCGAGGAGATCAAGCCGCTCAATTTCGACCGATTCACCAGAATCACTCCGCCGAACCAGCAAGGCTTCTTGTGTGAAATGGTGGCAGAAGCATTAACGCAGGAGTGGGACGTTGAACCGAAATCGTAAGAAAATTCGGGTCGCGATTATTGGCGGAGGCGTCGCGGGATTGTCGGCGGCCTTTCGCATTCGTGAGGAATTGCGAACTGCTTCTGTTGATTATGATCTGATCCTGTATGAACAAAAGGGAAAATGTGGCGGGGCAACGCAAACCCTGTCTGACAAAGGGTATGCATTGGAGCATGGTCCGAACGGCTGGCTTTCGAGCGAGCCATTGACCGGCCGGCTGATCGAAGAACTGGGATTGACCAGCGAATTGATTACCGCCAACGAAGCTGCCGGAAATCGTTACATTTTTACCCGAAACAGACTGCAGCCGATTCCGACGACTCCTCTGAAATTTCTTGTCAGCGGGTTGCTTCGCCCCTGGGAAAAAATACGGGTTGCCGGGGAGTATTTTGTCCCCCCCAGAAAAGATGATCGCGACGAAACCATTTACGATTTCGGTTGCAGACGCCTCGGGAAAGGCTTCGCCGAAACGATGCTCGACCCGATGGTCTCCGGGATTTTTGCAGGAGATATTCATCAACTATCGCTCCCGGCGACATTTCCCAAAATGCGTTCCATGGAACTCGAATATGGCGGCTTGTTCAAAGCGATGTTCGCCAAAAAGCGCGAGAAAAAAAAGAACAGAACGAACTCGCAGGAAGCGGGGCCGTCCGGCCCGGCCGGTGTATTGACCACGTTGCAGGGAGGAACTGGCCGACTGAGCGAAACACTTGCGGCAACGATGCAGGATGTCATTCAAAAGGGGAAAGAAGTTTCAAGCCTTTCCAGAGAGAATGACGAATTCGTTGTGACGTGTGGCGGGGAGAGGCGATCATTCGATGCTGTTGTGATGGCGGTGCCTGCTCACCGGGCCAGCAAGATTGTTGAACCATTAAACTTGCAGCTTTCACAAACATTGCAGGAGATTTCATTCGCCAATGTCGCCGTGGTCTGCCATGCGTATGAATCTCAAACGATTCCGCAAAAACTGAACGGCTTCGGTCACCTGATCCCGCGACGTGACGGTATTCGCGCCCTGGGATGTTTATGGACGAGTTGCATTTTTCCGAATCAGGCACCGAACGGAACCGTTTTGCTGAGAACAATTTTCGGTGGCGCACACGATCCCGAAATTCTTGACCTGTCGGATTCAGATATGATTGATCTGGTGGTTGAATCGACCGCAACCACTCTTGGCTTCAAAGCAGTTCCATTGGAATCGTGGATTTTCCGTCACCCGCGCGGAATCGCCCAATATACGCTCGGTCATAGAGAGCGGGTCAAAAAAGTGGAACAGTTTTGCGAACAACTCCCCGGTTTGGCCTTCGTCGGAGCATCGTATCGCGGCGTCGCTCTCAACCGCTGCATCCGCGATGCGTACACGATTGCCCCCCGCATTTTGCAACCATTCGGGATTCACGCTGACTCACTTAATGAACCAGTCTCCAATTGAATTCTCTGGAGAAACGAATCTTGATCAATAACGCCGGCGCAGGCTCTCACCGCTTCCCTGTCTGGCTTTCTGATTATGTATGGCTGATGCTCGATTCTGTCGGTCGTATCTCATGCATTGACAGCGAGCGACTGCCCGACCTTTTTCACCAGGCGGTCAAGTAATTCAAGCGAATCGGTCGCCTCCTCGATTGTCATGGTCATTGGGGGAGCGACGCGAATGACATTGCCGGAGAGTGGGCCAAGCAAATGGATGCCGTCACCATTTTCTTCACCAAGGTAACAGGTTTTGACAACCAGGTTGGCGACTTCATGTGAAGAAAGATCGCCAATCGCGGGGCATTCAATACCGAAGACCATCCCCTCACCACGAACCTTGCTGATGACACCGCTCTGTTTCAGCTTTTCGAGACCGGCGAAGAACAGGTCGGAGAGTTTGGCTGTGTGAGCAAGAACGTCTGTCGATTCGAACTCATCCAGCGTAGCCAGTACCGCTGCACAGGCGAGAGGGTTGGCCGACCAGGTGTCCGAAGCTTCGCCGTAATTCAAACTGGCCATCACATCGCCGCGGCCAATCACCGCTGCAACCGGGACACCATTGCCAAGCCCCTTGCCCAGACAGACCAGATCCGGTTCTACCCCATATTTTTCGAACGCATACATACAGCCGGTTCGCCCGAAATTGGCCTGTACCTCATCCATAATAAACAGAATATCGTGTTCCTGACACCACTTGACGAGCATCTGATGATAAGCCGGGTGCGGGTGATAACTGCCGCCTCCTCCCAGATACGGTTCGGTAATCAGACAATTCAGCCGACTGCCATGTTCATCCCACAGGGCGTCCAACTCAGCCTGATATTTGCTCAAATCCGGCTCCTGATCGTACTTGCTGACATCGTCCCGTTCTTCCATCGGAAAACTGATAAACAGAACACGAGGATCGCGATTGGGAGACTTTTCGCTACCGGTAACAGCCTCAGAAAGGCCCTTTTTCCCGTGAAAGCCGTGCCGGGTGGCGAGAATCAGATCTCGTTTTTCATCGCGGTGCAGGCAAACCCACAGTGCTTTTTGAACGGCTTCGGAACCGGAGGCGGCCCACATGACCGTATCGATGCGGTCACCGCCCCTGGATGATTTCGCGTTGGCAATCAGTCTCTGCGTGGCGGCTGCTTCGATTTCGGTAATCGCATTGTAGGCGGTCATGGTGACCGCTTCGAAGTAGTCGCCTTCACCTTCGCCGGTGATGACCTCTGGTGTCCAGCCCATGTACTCGGAAAAGCGTTTCATCCAGCGGCGGGGGTTGTGCCCCAAGTTGGCAACCAAAACGCCAGAAGTGTAATCGTACAGGCGGCGTCCTTCGGGCGTCCAGTGAAAAGGACCAGCCGATTTGGCGAGCACTGCCTGGGAAGGTGTAAATGTTCGAAGTCCAATCGGTTCCGTCTGTGCGATTGTTTGACGTGCCGTATTCGATTTCTGTTCGTTTTCAAATTGAATGGGAGTTGTCATTGGTTATCTCTGATTAGTCTTTATCTGATGGAAGTGCTACATCGGGATGGGCCAACCGTGCGGCCCTGCAATTTCGTTTTCATTGGCTTGACAATCTGCCCTGCCAGTAGCCCGGTGGAGTGTCGCTTTTACACCTTCCCGTCGTACAGGACAATCGGTTCTGCAACACCGGGTTTGTAGAGAACAAGTCCTCCGTTGGGATCGTTGACACGGGCGACGCAGTCCGGTTCGCCTTTGGCCTGATGTTCAAGGATCGCTTCCAATGCTGCAACTGCTGCCACACATTGCCGATCCGCCGAGACGTCGTTGTAGTCCAGGGCAGCCATCTCGTTCAAGCGGGAATCACGGTCACCGCTTGAACCAAATTCCACGTAGGCCACTTCGCGGGCAAATTGTTCGATGATTTCGATCCCATAACCACGCTGGGTTCGCTCTCCCCACGGCTCGATGAAAGTTCCATTGAAATGGTTATTCATTGAATTGGGGATCTTGATCGGTGTCAGTTCCTCAATCGTCACCTCAACTCCCCGTTTGCGGGCATGTCCGTTCCAGACGCCGTTATCGAAACGGAATTGGACTTCCTGCTCGACATAGCCGGGGAAATTTTCGGGAGTGACCCAGGAAGTGTGGATATCGAAGGCGGCTTCCCGCCCCGATTCATATTCGTAGATCATCCGCATCTGGCAACTATCCCAGGTGGGACCATCAGCCGGGCCGACAATCCCACGCTGGCCAGTTGCGGTAATCGTTTTCAGTTTCCCGCCGAATGTGTAGTCGATCAATTTGATGTAATGACACGCTACATAAGTGCCGGGGTTGCGCCCGGTAATCCACTCTGCAAACTGTCCCCCGGAAATCGATTTCGGTTCCAACAGGGAACAGTACCCGTTATTCACATGCTGGAGAACATTATCAACAACGAGGGTTCGCAGCTTTTTGTGATCCGGATCGGCCAGTTTGTGATAGACGATCTTGGCAAGCACTTTTTTTTCGCGGGACAAGGCCGTCAGTTTATCAATCTGATCCAGCGACAGCACAGACGGTTTTTCGATCAGAACATGCTTGCCCGCTTCCAGGATTTTCATCGCTGCCTCGAAGTGGCGGTTATCCGGCGTGGCCACGCAGGCGAAATCGAGGTCTGTTTTCAACATCTGGTCGACAGAATCCTCACCGGCAAAACTTTCGAAAGGATGCCCGATCCCTTTCGATTTTTCGCGATAGATTTCTGCCCGTTTTCCCGTTCGCGTGGCTACTGCCGCCAAGAGAACCTCAACGTCACCCGTTTCCCGGCTGAACATCCCTTTTTTGTAGGCTGTTTCGAAAAAAGGGCGATATGTTTCATCAAAGATCATTCCCATGCCGACCATGCCGGCACGCAGCAGAGGTTGTGATGTGTTGTCCATTTGCCTGTCTGACACCCGGAAATAGTCTGTTTTCGGTTTATTACTCGATTCGATAACTATCGATTAGTTTGGATTTATTTCAAGCGATCCACTGTGTTAAACAGGCCAATTTATCAAAATTGGTCTCCCACAAACTGTGAATAGTGGGGAAGGGCGAGCGGGCGAAATAATTGGTCTCGTCAGATTCCCGCTTTTCTGCTAGAACTGCCTGCCATCAACGTTGATCTGTTTCAATTCACTGTAGCCAGGGAAGGTCTGTCATGTTTCGAAATCCATCTCAATCCGTCGTGAACGGGGCCGGCTACCTGTTCCTGATTCTCTTTCTGATCGGTTATTCGGAAATAGCGGTCGGGGAAGAAAACAGCCGGCCCGAAGCGGAAACTGCCGAGAAATATCAATTGAACTACCAGTTCAAGGTTGGAGATTTTGTCCATTATCGGGTGCGAGATTCCTCTTCCTATACGACCCAGAAAGATTCCATTTCGGAAACAGCGAAAAACCAGTCGACAGCCTGGAGGCAGTATCGCGTTGTCAGTGTGGATCAATCGGGTGAGGCGGTTTTGGAGTTGATGATCGAGCGAGTCCGGTTGCAAGCGCAATTTGACGATTCTCCACCTATCGTTTTCGACAGTACCGATCCTGAACTGCAGCCCGAGAGTTTCAAGCAGATTCTTCAGACTGTCGGCAAACCGATGAGCCGGATTCGCGTCGATCGATACGGGAATCTGTTGGAAGTGCACAACTATTTTGGCAAACAGCCCAAACAGGCGGACCCGGCGCTCAACTTCCTTGTCGTGTTTCCGCAAAAACCGATCGCTATTAACGAAACCTGGAAACAGGATTTGGAAGTGGAAGTTCCCGTGAGCAAAACTTTAAGGGAAAAAGTGAAGCTCAGGCGGATCTACCAGTTGAAATCTGTTGAAAAGGATTTGGCTACCATTTCTCTTTCGACGATATTGGTCACACCAATAAGAGATCCTGCGGTGAAAGTCCGACTAATGCAGATGACACCGTCCGGAACGATTCAGTTTGATATGAAGCGTCATCTGCTCATTTCCAGAAAAGTGAAAATAGACGATCAGATCGTCGGAGCATTTGGAGCGGGAACGCTTGTCAAGGCGGTCAGCGTCCGCGAAGAGGTATTACAGCCGGGCAAGGTTGCGCAAACGACCGAAATTTCAACCCGCTGACATCACTTCAAGCAACAGGCTCTGGCTCGCCTGGCTATTTCGTTTTACCATCGTGTTGGCTGAATTCAACTTTGCCGAATTTGACCGGTTTGAGGCGGTTGCTCTCAACATACGTTCTTTGTTGGATGAGGCAGACAGTGGGGCAGCCAGAGACACAAACCAGCTTGATGCAGGCACGGATCAGGTCGAAACAGAGACAGGAAAAACGTAAAACTGGCAGCTTGACGAACTAGCGCGATTGCTTAGAATCCGGTATCGTGGCGTTTTGCAAGTTAGTTGTGTCAAACGCCTTTTGTGTCTTTGTGGGGACGATGCCGATCGACTTGAAGACATCTGTGCGTTTTGCCTGGAAAGTGAGGGACTTGTTGTGGGGATCAAGCGTGTTGCCAGAACCAGGGCGGTGGAAAGCCTCATTGATGCTGCACGCAGGGTAGCCGAAACACAAGGTTTGAGTGTCATCATCATGATGACGAATGCCCCCTACGATTTCAGCGAAATCCAGAAAAAATTGCGAAAAGTAAAGCTGATCATTGCCAGCGATCGGGAAAAAATCCAGTTGGCTTCCGAGGAAGATGGTGTGCAGCTCATTAAGCTGCTTCACGAACCGGGAACCAGACAGGATCAGCTTGAACAGGCAGTTGTGGAAGGAATTGCAGACGAACTTTTCAATAGTGGAGACACAATTGTCGCCTTGTATGCCGGCTATGATCGCGAAGAAATCGATACGCTCAGTGTGATTCCGCTGGATGAACAACTCTCGCGATTGACTGCGCGCGATTTGCAGCGGCTGGAAACACAGGTTCCGCTTGAAACATTGCGGCTTGTTGTTGATTTGGCCTGTGATATTGGTCGGGAAGGGCGCGAGGGGAAACCGATTGGCACCCTGTTTGTTGTGGGGGATCATCGAAAGGTCATTCAGAAATCTCACGAGCAGGTTCATGATCCATTCAAGGGGTACAATCGCAAGGACTGCCAGTTGCGCAACCCGCGCGTCAGGGAAAGCGTCAAGGAGTTGGCGCAGATTGATGGTGCATTTATCATCGCTTCGGATGGTACCGTGGAGGCAGCCGGCCGGATTCTCGATGCCCCCGCTGAGGGCCTGATGTTATCCAAGGGCCTCGGTTCTCGTCATTGGGCCGCTGCTGCGATTTCAAAGGCGACCAAGGCAATCGCGATTGCTGTTTCAGAATCGACTGGGACCGTTCGCCTGTTTCAAAATGGAATGGTTGTTCTCAGAATCGAACCGATGGATCGAGCGATGAAATGGCGGGAAGAAACAACCGAACCGCCCGTTCCTTCGGGAGATTGATCCGTTGGACGGGATACTTGTTGTCGATAAACCGCAAGGGATGACATCAAGAGATGTTGTCAATCGCCTGCAGCGAATAACGGGCATCCGCAAGTGTGGACACGCAGGAACCCTGGACCCGCTGGCGACGGGGGTTCTGGTCGTTTGCCTGGGACGGGCGAGGCGACTGATTCGCTTTGTGCAGCGGATGCCCAAAATCTACCACGCCCAATTTCGATTTGGTTATACCAGTGATACCGATGATATAGAAGGCAACCTCGAACCGGTGGCAGGGGCGAACTTTCCTGATCGCGGCGAACTACAGCAGGTGATCTCAAATTTTCGGGGAGAGATCGAGCAGGTTCCCCCTCGGTACTCGGCTGTCAAAATAAAAGGTAGAAAGGCATACCAACTCGCTCGTCAGGGGAAAGAAGTGGAGTTGAAGCCACGAACAGTATTAATCGAGCGGTTTCAGTTGCTCCGATACACTCCCCCCGACTGGGAGGCAACCATCAAGTGCGGATCGGGAACGTATATTCGAGCCCTGGGAAGGGATATCGGACGTGTTTTAGACTGCGGCACGGTGATGACGGCTCTGTGCAGGGAAGCGATCGGGCAATTTTCGCGGGAGGACGCTGTCACCCTCGATGAGATAGAGCAGGGCCGCTGGCAGGAGCATCTTCTTCCTCTCAGATATGCGGCGACAGATTTGATTCAGGTGCAATGCAGTGAAAAACAGGTTGAAGATATCCGCCACGGAAAGGCGCTCCCGATGAACGCCCTCAGCAACTCTCCCAATAAAGGCGTAGAAAAATTGATAAACGGGAGCGAGGTGGCGCTACTGGGCTCTCAAGGAGAGTTGCTCGCGATCGCAGAAGTAGACAGATCACGGCAACTGATAAAGCCCCGGATCGTCCTGATTGGTCACTGAATGACTTACGAACGACCAACTGAATGGCGATCAGCCAACTGGGTGATCAAGCCACAATTTCTGCATTTGGTTAGCCTGACTCACCTGCTGTTGACTTACCACAGTCTGAAAACTGTCGATGCCCGGCACCAGAAGAAAACGGAGATTCCCCTATCGAGAACTCGTGCTCGGATCATAACGCCGGGACCGCAGATTCGACAGCATCAGGCAATGTTTTTTCAGACGTGCTCATCCGTATTAAAACAAGGACATACCCCAAAATGCGCCCAGGAATACCCTCTGAACATTTAACATTTGCTTCCCTTGAGTTCCTGCTCAATCGGAAAATTTGATACAACCGCTACAGAGTTGCAAACATGAGGAAAATCGCCAGGTTCTTCCAGTCATGTTTCCAATTGGGCTGAGCGTTTGATACTTTTCCGGAAGCGATGAGTATTGCTCACTGGAGGACAAATGCGCCCGCTTCTGGAGCGCATGGGCAGTGCAGGTTTATCCCGATTGCTTTTATTCAGGCGGAATACTTACGCAGAACACCGCCGGAAATATGAACCAGTCACGAATATACCAGCCGTTTGTAGTATGAATCCGATTGAATTTAGTCCCATATTGAAACGAGCCTGCTGGGGTGGAAGGCGCCTGAACACAATATTGGGCAAAAAGATAGGTTCCCACCAGGACTATGCGGAAACTTGGGAAATTTGTGATCTTGGTGAAACTCAGTCGGTTGTTTTGTCCGGCTCTTACGCTGGTTGGACATTGAACAGGCTGGTTCGAGAGGTTCCCGAGTTGCTTTTTGGTACAGAGAATTCCCACTCGCAGTTTCCGCTGTTGGTGAAATTCCTCGACTGCGATGACAGGCATTCGGTTCAGGTGCATCCGGATGATAGGCAGGTTCACAAATACTATCAGAATGAAAAGGGCAAGACGGAAGCCTGGTTCGTGATTTCCGCTGAGCCGGGCAGTTTCATCTACGCCGGTTTGAAAGATGGTGTCACTCCGGAGCTGTTGCAGGCCTCCCTTGAAAACGGAACCGTAGAAGACTGTATGCATCGCATTACGCCCTTACCCGGAGAGTGCTATTACATTCCAGCCGGGACGGTTCACATGCTCGGCGGTGGCATTCTCGTCGCGGAAGTGCAACAGCCCAGCGATGTCACATTTCGCCTTTTCGATTGGAATCGCACCGATGCACAGGGGAATTGCCGTCCTTTGCATGTCGATCAGGCTTTGGAGTGCATCGATTTTCAGCGTGGTCCCATTCAACCGGTAGAACCAACATTGCTGCATCAAGACGAAAATGCAGAACTGAATCAACTGATCGATTCCCCTTTTTTTCGGATCGATCGTCTATCGATTCAGGGCGAATTTCTGTTACCGTCCGATTCGACCTGCAAGGTGATTATGTCTGTTTCCGGTAAAGGGACAATGAGAACGGGAGGAGCTTCCTGTTCGCTGCCGATCGGGAAAACATATCTCATTCCTGCCACCTGCGACGATCTTCACTTTGAATCTGAAGGTGACATCCCCAATAACATTTTGATTGCAAGCCCTGCCTGATATGATGATTCAACGATGCAACGATGGATTCACCGGCATCAATATCGTGACATGGTAAGTGCAATCGATGAACGCTACTTTCGACGCGTGATACCCACCACACCCAACCGCTTGAGATGCGACAGTTGTCTTTCGCTCCCCTCTACCATGTCCCTCTACTCACTGCTTTGTTTGCCAATCTTTGCTTGACAATCTGAAAAACTCGTCTTGCTTTCCTGAGCGAACTACCGGAAAATGCAGTCTGTTCGCAATGACCAACCAGGAGAAGAAGATTGTGGCGAAAGTAGAAGTTGCTCCAGAAGCAGCAGTCAGGCCCGCACAGGAAAGGGCAGAACAGGAAAAAGCCCCCCGTAAAAAGAGGCGGTTCCTGTTCCGTTTTCTCGTCCTGCTGTTTTTGGGGTTGGTTGCGATGGGGGTTTTTCTCCCTCAACTGCTTTCGAATACCTCGATTCGTCGCTATTTGACATCCGCGTTGATGGAAGATTTTCAGGGGCAAATCGATATTCAAACAACGGAATTGGCCTGGTGGAAGCCCGTCGAAATCCATTCTCTGACAATGCTTGATCAGGAAGGGGTTCCTGTTGCGACAGTCGGTTCCGCCAAAATCTCCACACCGCTTTGGCGCATGTTCTGGCCCGATGACAAACCGCTGGTGTTGGAGGTTACCAGGCCGGAAATCAATCTTGTTGTTGACAGATACAGCTCCAATTGGCAGCGACTGTTTTCACAACGGAAAGCGGATCAGGAATTTACCTGG
>JALTOP010000326.1:0-1315 GCA_027000105.1 Planctomycetaceae bacterium
CATTGTCACGATGATGCAAAACTTGATCTGCCAACCCGAGCACTTCTCTGGCCTCTACCGCCACAGCTAAAACATTTTGACAGATGTAACCATGACGACTTCCCGTGCCGATTTGTCCTAAATCGCCTGCCAACGATGTTAACGAATCGTAATCTAATTCGGTTTTCACAATCTGTTGATTTATTGTCAGTCGATTCACAATGTTCAGCCATCACCAACACCTCTGTGCAAGAATGAAATAAGGGTTCCGTTATTTCATTCTACGCATCTGCCTTCATTGTGTTGAATGGAATTATTTTCAATGTAACAATGACAATGCCTTCAGCAACATGTTATCGCTTTACACAATAAAGATTATGACACTCTCGACTAGAAAAAGAAAAAACAAATTGTAAAATCAACTTCACAATATGTGGTAAAACCTAAAGGCAGTGCCCACCCTACGTTACGACCGCGCGTCTCAAATTAACTCAACGCCATTGCCGTGCAATTCTGAAAAGGTGATGTTGCCGCAATCAATTTGCACACCACGGGCGATATCTTTCGCGAGCAGCAGGGCACCATCAAGGTCGGCATAATCGAGGTATGGCAACAATTGGGCAGCCGCGGCGATGCCGATGGATGATTCGGTCATGCAGCCGACCATCAGTTTCAGATCGTACTCTTTGGCTTGCAGGCACATCCGCCGTGCAGGGGTGATGCCGCCGCATTTGATGAGTTTGACATTCACACCATGAAACAAACCACGACAGCGCGTGACATCTTCCTCTTCTATGCAGCTTTCATCGGCAATAATGGGTAACGCTGAGTTCTCATACACCTGTTGCATTGCGTCCCATTCTTCGCGCGGCAGCGGCTGTTCAATGAACTCGACATTCAGTTTTTTCAGTTCTTCGGGGCTCATCTCTTTGCCGACGGGATCCAGTTTTCCCGCTTTCTGGAACGCGGCGATCAGTCCCGGGTTCTTTTGTGACAGACTCATTGCCCGTCGCACCCCAATAGTCGCAATTTCTGGAGAGAGGGATGCCCCCTGAAGCGCTTGGGCCAGAAAACGTGGGCCCTGCCGACGTGCCAGAAACGGAGAGAGCACGTCATTCACGTTCGTGTTGGCCGGAGGATTCTGAAGCAGCGCCACTGCCGATTTCGCCGCCAAAGGCAGGTTGATATTGATCAGCGCATCGATCGCAGTTGTTCTCAATTCGGGCAGACGCTTTCCGCTGGCAATGGATAGCAGGTACTGTTGGTTTTCATTCCCTCCCAGCAATGCCAAAGATCGAGCGGCCTCGCCTCGAAGTTGCCTCGGCAGCTTGGTGTT
>JALTOP010000326.1:1325-11018 GCA_027000105.1 Planctomycetaceae bacterium
CTTGGTGTTCTCAATGATCTGTTTCAAAATGCGGGCTGAAGATTGAACTTTCCACAAGCCGGCCAACTTAATCGCTGCCAATCGAACACCGGCATGTTCTGATTTCAACAACCTGTTGACTGCCTCCAAAGAGACCGTAGGTGCTATGCGTCTTTTGACCGCCGTGCTTGCCAGGGAGTTGAGCAATGCTTCTTTTTCTCCGACAGAAACTTTTCCTTTCCCTTCGCCCAATGCTCTTTTCCAAAGCAGGTCAAGGTGCTTCGGTTCACCCCGCTGGGCAACAAACGCCAAAACCTGTGGAGTCTGTTCCGCAGAAAACTTTCCTGCCTGCCAAAGCTGGAGAACCGGCCCGACAGCCGCGTTCGATTGAGCCGCCTGGGCCGCATACAACAGAACTTCCGGGCGTGCGGAAAGCCAAAGAGGATCTTTCTGAACTTCGGGCAGCCAGATCGGTTCCGATTCCCGAAAAGTCTGCCAAAGCGAAAAATCAAGAAAGCGATCATTGTCACTCGAAACCGCATGCGCAGCCAGCCGGATCGCTTCCGGTCCCCCCAATTTTCGTAGCGCGTGCAATGCTTCAAGCCGGACTTGCGGATGTTGATCCCGTATCGCCCGTCCCAAATATTTCAAAGCGGGTTGCGAATCGAGAAAATCTTTCAAAATTCGCATTGCAGCCGCCCGACATCGGTGATCCTGATCGGTCAACGCCGCTTCAAGAATGGCGTCGTCTGTCTGCTGCCAGCGTTGCAGCACCCAAAGGGCTTCCAGACGATCGTGCGAGTTGTTCAACTTCTTCTTTTCTCGATCGTTGTACCACTCCACAGTCGAGGAAATCACCCGTTTCCTGTCGCGGGAAGTCAATTCCGCACGAGCCATGTCGCGCCACCATTTTTCATTCGTGCCTTCATGAGCCAGCAACCCGAGCAGTTCCTGGATGCTTCTCGCCGGCAGGGCTTTCCGAGAAAGCGGTTTCAGGTTTTGGGGAGTAATCCGCCAGATACGACCATGTTTGTGGTCTCTGCGTTTGTCGCGAAAATCAACTTCCCCATGTTGAATGATCGGGTTGTACCAGTCTGCCACGTAGATCGCGCCATCCGGCCCCATCGATATATCGACAGGTCGAAACGAAACATAGTTGGAAGAAAGCAGATGATCCTTTTGTATAGAAACATAACCGCTGCCCGATTCGGCCAGTTCAAAACTGTTGATGCGATTTCCACGAAAATCATTCGTCACCAACCGTCCCGCCCAACCATCCGGCAGTTGATCACCGGATAAAATTTCGAGACCGCAATGCTTCGGTTGACCGGGATTCAATCCGCGCACAATCCGGGCCGCATTGTGTGCAGTCAGCATGACGATATCGGGAAAGACGTAGTTGATTCCGTCGCCGCCCGCTCCATCAGTTTCAAACGATTGCCCCCATTGATTGAAAACGTGCCCCCACGGATTGACCAACCCGCGCGTAAACACTTCCAGGTCGTACGTGCGCGGATCGAACCTCCAGGTGCCTCCAGCGAGCAACCGTCGCACGCCGTGAGGCGTTTCCAGATGCGAATGCGTGTAGATCGATTGATTGATGTAAATTCGCCCGTCCGGTCCCCGACGTAATGTATGAATCACATGATGCGTATCTTCGGTGCCGAATCCGCTCAGGATAATTTTTTTCTGATCCGCTTTCCCGTCGCCATCGGTATCTTTCAGGTGCAGAAGTTCTGTTGATGTCCCGACATAAACGCCCCCATCGCCCGGCAGAATCGCCGTGGGCATCAATAATCCGTCTGCAAAAATCGTGTGCCTGTCTGCGACTCCATCCTGATCGGTATCTTCCAGCATTACAATTTTATCGTTGGCAACCTGTCCCGGTTTTATGTGCGGATACGTTTCGCTGGTCGCAACCCACAAACGTCCCTGCGTATCCCAGTTCATCTGCGTCGGCTTGATCACGACCGGATCCGAGGCAAACAGATTGATTTCAAACCCGTCTGCGACCGTAAAAGATGCCTTTTCTTTTTGAGGAGCCGGATCGGGCAGCTGCGTCAAGCCCCGCTGGGCAAAAACAGGAGTGGACAGCAGCGGTACGGCAAAGAGCGACAGCACAAAACAATTTAATCGAAGCAGGTTCATCTTGGATCCATATTATAAACTGGGTAGGTAACGGAAGTGTCAAAAACAGATCTGTTGCGAAACAGATCTGTACTGTGTCTCTCCAACGAGTGATTCAATGATAATACCAGGGTGATCATACCAAGGCACGGTTTGTCAGTAGACTTTTCTGACCTCCGATTCAACCGGAGCGTATTGCCGGGCAGGGGGGCTGGCGAAGGATCGTCCCTGTTTTTCGACGCCAACCTCATGATATTCTGTACGATGTTCTATCACAAATCGCCGTGCAAGTACATCGGGAGAGGTGAACAGATTACTCCTGATCCATTCTTGTGCCGGTGGCATAGTTGCCCAAGCCGCATCAATTCCGTAGACTTTCCACGATCGATGTTGATTTTCATTTTTTACTTGCACGCGCCTGCTGCAGATAACGATTGTATGGTGATGACGGAACTTTTCCACTATTCATCGATCCGGAATTTTTTTACAGTTTGTTAATCGCTCGGGGCGTTGCAGCACGTGCTACCCGGTGATCGGATCAGCCTCCGGAACATGGGCGGTTAACAGCCCTGCACGGTTGGTCTGTTCTGAAATCCGTAACCAAAATGGAATTTTCAAAAGTTTTCGTACCGTCCGTGAGCTTTAACCGTCAGTAGCACAGAAGGGCGACTGATGGCTCGCGCGGGCATCAGTTTATTGTTGCCGGCAGTCAAACCGAAATTTCCAGGGGCTGATTATGTTGAATATTACGGGGAGGCAAGCAGGAAGCTTTTGCGACCGGATGTCCCGGCGGAATTTTGTCAGGATCGGTTCGCTTGGTCTGGCGGGGCTGGGGTTGCCCCAGATACTCGAAGCGGAAAGCATCGCAGGCAAATCGAATCCCCATCAATCAATCATCATGATTTACCTGCCGGGAGGGCCACCTCATCAGGATATGTACGACATTAAAACAGAAGCGCCCGTCGGTGTCCGAGGGGAATTCAAACCGATAAACACCAACGTGTCGGGGATTCAAATTTGCGAACATCTTCCCAGGCTCGCGAAGATTGCCGACAAATGCGTGTTTGTCAATTCGCTTGTCGGGTCGGTCGGGCAGCATGCTTCGTTTCAGTGTGTAACAGGGCACAGCAACAACAACCAGCCGGCTGGGGGATGGCCGGAACTGGGCTCTGCTCTTTCCAGGTTGAAGGGGGATCGCAACGCGATTTCTCCTGCGTATGTCAACCTTTCTCCCAAAATGCAGCACACGCCCTACAACTTCGGCAAGAACAGTTTTCTCGGGATGGGGCACACTCCTTTCAATCCGAATGGCGATATGAAACAGGATATGACGCTCAACGGGATCACGCTGGATCGCCTGGGAGATCGAAAAAGACTGTTACAGAGTTTCGACCGTTTTCGTCGCGACATCGACAACAGCGGTGCGATGGCAGGGATGGACACCTTCAACGAACAGGCCCTGGGGGTGTTGACTTCGGGGCGTCTGGTTGAAGCTCTCGACCTTTCACGGGAGGATCCTGCCCTGCGTCAGAGGTACGGAAAGGGAACGGATAAAAAGCAGGGGGACGCTGCCCCGCGGTTAAACGAACAGTTTCTTCTTGCCCGCCGTCTGGTTGAAGCCGGGGCTCGCGTTGTCACGATCAGCTACAGTTTCTGGGATTGGCATGGCGACAATTTTGGAAATGCGAAACGGAACTTCCCCGATTTCGATCAGGCAGTAACCGCACTGATTGAGGATTTGCATCAGCGAGGGCTGGCCGAAAATACGACGGTCATCGCCTGGGGAGAGTTCGGACGTACGCCAGTCATCAATAAAAATGCGGGACGTGATCACTGGCCGAGAGTCTGCAATGCGCTACTGGCAGGAGGGGGAATGAGAACAGGGCAGGTGATCGGCACCACTGACAGACTCGGTGGCGAAGCAGAAGATCGTCCAGTACATTTTCAGGAGATCTTCGCTACACTTTACCACAACATGGGAATCGATACCCAACAGGTGACGCTGCCCGATCATTCCGGACGGCCACAATATCTGGTTGAGAGCAAATATCATCCCCTGCCCGAACTCATCTGATCGCAATCGACCTGGGACCTGGCTGGTGGCAACAGCCTGACCAGCGGCTTACAGCAGTTCCGCTGGCTTGCAACTGGCCCCGCGTACCGTTCACCCGAACTGTCCCCGGTGCGTCCCGTTTACCCAAGCCGGGAGCTGACTGCACACGAACGAGTTGGGGGCCGTTATTGTCGCGAATTCAGCAGATTTATTGTCTATTCCTGCTCAGTTGCTTCCGCCTCGGCCGCTCCGTCTTTCTCGGCCCCTGTCTCTTCTGGGACAGGCGTTTCCTCCGAAGCTGCGGTTACTTCCGCTGCAACCGGTGCTTCTTCAGTCTCAGGTTCTTCAATCACTTCCAGTCCGGGGATAGAGAATTCGCCAATCGTAACGACGGTGTATTTCTGCCGATGCCCTGTGTGTCGACGGGAGTTTTTGCGTCGGCGAATCTTCTGAATCTCCAGTTTCACTCCTTTCAGCAGGGGATCAACGACTTCCGCTGTAATGGTCGCCCCGTCGATAAGAGGACGACCGATAACGCTGCTCGCTCCCCCATTGGCAAGGAGAACACGGTCGAAAACAAGCTCCTGCCCCGCTTCGACTTCATCACGCAAGTCGATTGCCAGTTGTTGCCCCGGCTGCACCTTGTACTGACGTCCACCGTCTTCGATAATCGCAAACATCGAAATTAAACCTTACTCTATCAATTGAAATTCAAAATAGGCTATGAGGCCTGCTGACCATTGCGTTCATTCAGTGGCAAAGCACTGTCGGTAACGCCAAAAATAATCTGGAGGAAGCGGATCATACTGATATCTCCCCCTTATTTCGAGTTTGCACTCGGCGAAAATGGGATTTCCTCACCAAATTCATTTTTGCAGTGAAACTCCATGAAGTTCGGATTCACGTCATATCGCGATTCGAAACTGATCATAACGCCAGTTCTGTCTTCCAGCTCCAGCAATTCCTTCCGTTTGTTGTTTGCCAGAAAGGTAGCCACCCGGTGATAAAGATCGACGGTGATCCGACGGGTTTTATCAAGACTGGAAGCGCGCATCAATTCCCGCATCACTTCAATTGCGACACTTTCAGAAGTTTTCACATAACCCGTTCCCGAGCAACACGGGCAATCCTCGTAAATACTCTTCTTCAATGAAGGTCGAATTCGCTGTCTGGTCATTTCGATCAATCCGAATGGACTGATGCGTAACACTTTGGTTCTGGCCCGATCCCTTTCTACAGCCTTTCTCAACTCCCGCTCGACGGCCCGGCGATGCTTTTCCGATCGCATATCGATGAAGTCGTTTACGATCACTCCACCAACATCGCGCAGGCGAATCTGTCGGGAGATTTCACGGGCAGCCCGCATATTGACCTGAAACGCGGTTTCCTCCGCATCGTTATCGACGCGATGTGTGCCGCTGTTGACATCGATTGCCACAAGGGCTTCGGTGGGATCGATGACAATCGAGCCTCCCCCTTCAAGAGGAACGGTGCGGTGCTGGATGTTCGTTATTTCCTGCTCGATTTCATATTTATGAAACAGCGGTTCTCCCCCCTCGTAGAATTTTACCTTGTCGACCTGGTTGGGCAGAACAGCTTTCATGAATTCAGTGATCCGCTCGTATTGTACCTGGTCATCGATCAGCACGGTATCGATTTCGCTGGTGAATATATCACGGATTGTCCGCGTGATCATGTCGCTTTCCTGATAGACATCGACCGGAGCAGGATCTTTTTGAATGCGGGAAACAATCACTTTCCAGAGACGGAGCAGATAGTTCATATCCCGCCTTAAATCTTCTGCGGTTCGGTCAACGCCAGCTGTGCGGACAATAAAACCGAGGCCCTCCGGCGGGGAGAGTTCCTTGATGATTTCTCGCAGTTTTCTGCGTTCGTCCAAATCCGTGATTTTTCGACTGATACCGACCCGTTGCAACGCAGGCATCAACACCAGATAGCGCCCGGGGATGCTGATATACGTAGAAAGAGTTGGCCCCTTGGTGCCGATTCCGTCTTTGATCACCTGGACAAGGACTTCATCGCCCCGTTTGAAAATATCGTGAATGGAGGGCTTCCCTTGAGCGGAACGCTCATTGATTCTGCGAGGGCGTGATTTTTTCCCTCCCTCTCCCTGATTTCCCCGAGAGGAACTGCGCGATGGACGGGAAGGGGGTTCGACCGGGGGAAGATGCTTGAAATATTCGGCTTCGACATCACTCACATGCAGGAAACCATTGGTTCCGACGCCGAAATCGACAAACGCAGCCTGAATACTCGATTCGATATTGACGATTCGGCCTTTGTAGATATTGCCGACAAAGCTTTCCTGGCTATTCCGCTCAACGTAGAGTTCTTCAAGAACACCATCCTCAAGAATCGCGATACGACTCTCTTCCGGCTGATAAACATTTACCAGCATTTCCTTTTTCATAATTGGTCTTTCTCATGTTTGAATGAGAAAGGTGGTTATTTATTGGCAATCCGCGATTGTCGTAGTCAGTTGGAAACGACTCTCAAGCCATGCAAACTGGCCGCTCTTTTCATCAGGTTTTTTAACAGGTGACTGATCTGACGCGACTGCGTGCACAACGAAACAGGCCGGGAAAGCTGCTGAACCAGGCCCGGGACAACAGGTTCAACCTCAAGCCATATCCGGGGATCATACGGTTTGTCGAACAAACCGTGAACCAAACCAGAAAATGATTCCCTGTACCTGGGGAAGCAGAATCTCGCCCGAATTTTTCCTCTTGTATCAGCCGGTAACGCACTGGCTTCAACAACCTCCTACGTTGCATGTAGTGACAACGCTTCCCATTTTCCGGCAGCTGTATCAGATCTTCACACTGATGACAAACGCCCCAGGCGGCTTCACCGATGAAACCGGAAACAGCGTGTATCAATCATCGGCACCAGTTCCAGCGTCACCGTTCACGGTGACGCAACACACTCACCAATCCAGCGATTTCTCCGGTTTCCAACTGATATCCTGCCGACTGTGCAACAAAACAGGACAATATGCAACAGGGCAAAACCGTACTGCACTCCATCTTCTGTCAACAGCAACAAGCCTCCGATGCAACTCGGGAAATCGGTTGAGAAGAGACCTTTCGACCAATAAACAGGCCGTCATTGTACTACATCACGGTGCTTCTAAAATAACACCTTTCCTTTGTTGAATGAATCTGAAAGGCATACCCCACAGAGCCCGATTTTTCCGGCGTTCGAGGGGTAATTACCCAAACAATTAGTTCTCGTATTCAGTTTTTGTACAACGAACCCCGATCGACCCGCAGGGCGAGTCGTTTGGAAGTCCGTCCAAATCGATCGGCGGAGACGCTTCTCCAACCGTTTTCAGCAAAATATCAATCCGTCCCGTATCTCCAGGGCCGGTTTCTGTGCCAACATGTTGACAAAATTCGATCTAATGTGCAATGCTGATCCCTGATTCCGGCGAAAACTTTGATAGAAGCGACGACAGCGATGACACCTGACGGGTCAGCTGATCCTGTCTTGCCGGTTTCACAGAAAGTTGAACAGATTCAGTTGCAGAGTCTGGGCGGTGATCTGCTGAGTTGCCTGGATGGTGACCTGCAAATTGGCCAGTTGAGTGATGGCGGTGGTAAAATCCGTATCAAAAACCTGGGCAAGTGACTCCTGAATCAGAATATCCTCATCAGCCAGGGAATTAGCCGTATTATCGAGCGACTTCAACCGCCCGGCAACATTCCCGCGCGCGAAGTTGAAATCTTCCAGTTCTGAATCGAGGGCCTGATTAATGATCTCCAGTTCAGCGCTGTCGCCGACATTCAGCGCATCTCTTAGCCGGAAAAGCAGATCGATCACGCCACCTGCCCGTTGCGGGTTGGGGTCTGATCCGACCAAATCGGTTACTCCGTCTTCACTTTGATTGATCCCCAACGCCGAGGAGACACTATTATCGGTGACGGTTAAAGCTCCGGTTCCTGAATTGTCGTTCAGAATGAATCCTTCTGCAGACGTATCCAGAGTCAGCACAAGATTTCCGGGATCAACCGCATTGACTGTCGTCAGTACATCGTCAACCGTTGTTGCCGCGGCGAGGGAAATTGTTTCAACCGAGCCATCGCGACGAGTAATGATCAAATCGGCGGCACCGACCGGTACGCCTGTCCCGCCATTCAAGTCGGAAAGGAGAGTTGTTGTTGAAGCTGCATCGACATCCGTTCCTACAATATCCGCATTTCCATCTTCGGTCCCTGCAATTTCCAGGGCGGTGGAAATTCCGTTTTCTTTGACGGTCAATGAGCCAGTGCCCGAGTCGTCGCTGAGCGTAATACCGTTGCCCGTTGTATTCAGACTGGCGACAAGACTCCCGGTATCGTAGGAATTGATCTTGTCCAGCACATCCTGAATGGTTTTCGCCCCTGCCAGAGAAATGCTGATTTCTGTATCATCCCGTCGTGTAATTTCGAGTTCAAGAACTCCGTCAACGGGTACTCCTTTCCCCAGGTTGAGTTCCTCCAAAGGTGTCTCGGCTGTTAAGGTTCTGATGCCGAGATTGGTTGCATTCGATCCGCCATTCTCTCCAATTGTCAACGCCACGCCGCTAAGCCGACTGGAAATCAATAGCCCGCTTTTGTCATCAGTAAATCCCGTCTCCAAATCGAGGTCGGCTACTTTCAAAGCATTAAACAGGTCTTCAATGGTAGTCAAACCATCCAGATCAATCGTTTCCGACTGGATTCCATTCTGAATCAGTAATCCCTTGCCGGTTGTTGTGCCGATTCCGCTGCCGTTGTTCAGATCGGCCAGTTTCGTGTGCAGGCTCAATCCGGGATCCAGGTCGGAACCGGTAATCGAGGCCGCTGCGCTCGATTTGATTCCCAGGTTGGCAGCAACGGTGCTGTTTGTCAGATCGTTAATGGCGACCGTTCCCGCACTCGGTGTGAAATTCAAGCCGTCCGTTCCGATGGAAACGGTTAAATCGCCCGAAAACGGTTCTTCAATTCGTGTGACAAGATCCTGAATGGTATCAGCGGATGTCAAATCAATGATTTCCGTCTGATCGCCGCCGCCTGTATTGACGACGACCTCGATGGAGCCCAGATCAACTCCTTTGCCACCGAACAGATCCTGAATTCGTGTTGAGGAAGTCAATTGGGGATCGAGATCACTCCCTTCGACGTGGGCAAATGGCTTCAGGGTGGCCCCGGCGTTTACATTGTTGACCAATAAACCGTCGAGTGAATCGAACGATTTGATATCCTCCAGATCTCCCGAGTACCGAATGGCATCGTTGTTCTCTGCGATACTGAAGGGAGTCGTGTCGTTCTTCGAACCTCCAAAAAGGTATCGTCCTCGAAAGTTGGTGTTGCCCAGGTTGACAACTTTCTGAATGAGTGTTCCGACTTCAGTCGCCATTTGTTTCTTTTCGATGTCAGAGACGGAATTGCCGATGCCCGCCAGGATGAATGATTTGGTCTGGTTGAACACATCGCCAATTTTCCCCAGCGTATCTTCACTTGAAGCCCGGAGAGATCGATTGAACTCCACGT
>JALTOP010000326.1:11028-13891 GCA_027000105.1 Planctomycetaceae bacterium
TGCTTTCTCTCCAGCGTCTGTTGCAAGGCAAATGTTTTTACTGCGGCTGCCGGGTCTTCACCGAGTGTCTGGAATCTCTGCCCTGTCGAAATCTGATCCTGCAACTTTTGCAGTGTACGCGCATTGTTGCTCAGCGTGCTTTGGGCACGGGTATAAATAATCGAATTCGGAATGCGTCCGGGAAGTAAGGGGCCGAGTGACACAGTGTTCCTCTATCTCTTTCAAAACGAGCCGAAAAAACAGTCCGAAATTAGATGTTCAACAAGGCGGTGAAGAGTTCATCGATCGTGCTGATCACCCTTGCCGCTGCAGAATATCCCTGTTGATATTGCATGATTTTAATTGCTTCTTCATCGACACTGACACCGGAAATTTGTTGTCTTTGTCCCATCAGGGAATCCCGAAAGGATTTGAATCCATCTGCCAGGGCTTGCTCTGCGGAGGAAGACTCGGCAATTTGTGCCGTAACCAGCCCGTAGAACTGATCGATTGATTGGCCGTTCAGCGAATCGACTTCCTTTTCCATGAAACTCGCCAGTTCGATCGCGTTCCGGTTATCGCCGGCTCCTCCGCCCTGGCCTACAGCGAGTAATTGGGGGTCGTCAATCAAATCCTGCTGGACCTGAATGCTGTTGGAGTCGTCCCCGGTAAAAAAAGTGTTGATTCCCAATGCGGCCAGCGTTCCCGAAGTATCGTTCGAGAACTTCACTTCAAAGCCGCTGTCGGTGGTCAACTTCAGTCTGCCGAAGGTGTCGACTGAAGCGTTCAGGTTGGTAACGGCATCGAGTGAAGCCTGCAAATCATCCAAAGAGGTGTCGTTGCCGCCGATGCCATCCAGATCGACATTGATACGAGTGGTCTGTGTCGTTCCAGTCGTCGTATTGTAAAGTTTTACCTCGAAACTCCCGTGCGTCGGTGTCAAATCAAGACCCGCATCGTTCAGGGCAGCTGTTGAATCATCAACCGCATAAGTCCCTGTAAGTTCGGTATAACCACGCAGTCCCTCTCCCGAAGAATGGATCAGGTTCACCTGCTGAATGACCGCGCTGGTGTATTGATCGAGCTGATCGACAAACCCTCCCAGTATGTTGTCGCGGGCCTCAAGTTTTCCCGTCAATTCTCCACTGTTCAATGGAACGTCTGTTTGGGTGTTGCTGAATCTGAATTTGTTGATGGGCACTCCGCGGTCAGCGACACTGTAAGATTCCAGATACTGTTTTGTCCCTTCAATGATGAGATAGTCCGAACCGGAGTAGACATTTACCGTTCCGTTGGCTTCTTCGACGATACGCGTTGGAACGATTTCGGAAAGCCGGTTCAGTGCATTCAACCGATCGGAACGTAATGCCCCGGCATGGCTTTTCAGCAAGCCGGCCGATTCCGTCTGGATAATTCGCTGATTCAAAAACGAAATACGATCAATAAGCGTGTTCGCCTCATCTGCCAGGCTACCTATTTCCGCAGTCAGACCATTACGGACACGATCGATTTTTTCGCGGGTGCTGGTAATCGCGTCGGAAAGACTTACCCCCTGCTGGATAACCCCTTGCCGATTCGCCAGTAATTCGGGTTGGTTGACCAGTTCGTTTACCGCTCCCGTAAATTCATTCAGTTTTGTTGATAAATCCTGGCCACTCAACTCGGAAAGAACAAGTTGAAGCTCATTGTAGCCATCCTGCCTGGCTGCAGCGGAACCAGCATCCGCATTGGCCTGATGGATTTGCGCTTCCAGATTATTGTCAAGCCGTTGACGCACACCATCGGCACTGGCTCCGGTTCCGAAAAGCAACCCTCCTTTTTCAAAAGGAGCCGCGGGAGATAAAAGTAACTCCTCACGGACATACCCGGGCGTGTTTGCATTGGCTACGTTCGAACCGGCAACTTCAATGCCGGCCGTGTAGATCTCAAGAGATCGGCTCGCGGTCGAAAGTGATGATATTAGTCCCATGCCCTCAACGTCCCTGTAAAGGCAACAAGTTTGTCAGACCCACCTTTTGTGGATCACTTATCAAACAACACCTGTTTCCTGTCCGTGTAACGGCTCCCGTCCCGTTCAAATGGAAGCATCCAACAATGATCCGCCCGTCGGTTCCTGATTGATTGTCGAACCATCGTGATAGACAGCACTCTTTTTCCCGCCTTGAGCAATCAATTTCAGAACGCTTCCGTAAAATTGGGAAGCTCGATGGGAGAAAACCCAGGTTCCCCAACTTGTTTGCCGAAGTGCTTCAGCCAGACGGCGAGCTTCTTGAAGCAGACTAGACATGATCGGGTCGTCATCCCATCCCTGAATACGACAGACATCCCGCAGACTTTTCCCGGATAGCCCATTTTTACGCAAATGCACCAGCAATTGTTTGCGGCGTTGAAGCAACCCCTCCAGTTGTTTGTGGAGTTGATTTTCCTGCAATTGCAGTTTTTGGGCCAATTCCAGATCCCGTTCCACCAAAGAAACTCGCTTCTGCTCCTGAACTTCAAGGAGATTGCTCTGAGCCGTATTCAGTATCATCAAATACTCTTTGATTTTGTCCTGATAGGCCGTTTCATGTGATTCAAGAACAGCTTCCATGCTTTTCCCCCGAATTGTCAGATCACTTGCCGCGGAGAACCAAACGCGGCTGGTTCATTCTGATAGCCGTAACCAAACTGATATTTTTCTAAAATTTGCGAGTCGTTCGCAAACTTTTACCGTCAGTAATACGATTACAGAAACCCGCTATCCTGCTTCAAAGATCGGACAAAAGCGGCATCCGGACGGAAGCTGTTCCGATTATGCGGGCTATGCCGATCATATCGGGGCCGGTTGTAACGATTAGGCAAGATAATCCAGTTGGAGCCCCTCTGTGGCGTGCTTCTTATCGAG
>JALTOP010000327.1 GCA_027000105.1 Planctomycetaceae bacterium
ATCCCCGACAAAAAGCTATCTCATCGGTCATTCCAAGCAGCCCCATGTCTCACAGGCGTTCCAACTTTGTCTTGCCAAACGTCCCGGCGAAGAACTTTATGACATGAAAACAGACCAATGGCAAATAAAGAACCTGGCAGCCGATTCTGACCATGCCACAATTAAAACCAAGCTGCGCAAGCGTCTTGAAAAGTATCTTGCTGAAACAAACGATCCTCGGATACATGGCAAAAATCCCTTTGATTCCTATCCGCTACGTTACGGCCTCAAAAAACCACTCGTCCCTCGCAAAGAAAATACAGCGCCTTCAACGGGCAAATAATTCAACAGATTGTTTTTCGGATTTCATTTCAATTGAGTTTTTTTAAATGTCCATTGCCAACTACATTAAGGAAGACCTGGCAGCGCGTCTGCAATCTCGAGAGGAGTTGCCTGTGCAGTTGACGCTCGGTTCGCTTTCCGAGTTTTATCAAGTCAGTTTTACACCGGTACGGGCGGCAGTTTCTGAATTGATTGAGGAAGGCTTGCTGGAAAAAGGGGAAAATCGTCGGTTAATACCGGGTAAATGCAGAAAAAACGGGGCAGGCAAGCAGAAACAGCGTTTGCCTCAGCGTCCAAGTGATCCGTTTGAAACGATTCGTGATGATCTGATTCAGCTTTCACTTCAGGGTGAGGCCATCTATTTGCGAGAAGAGGCAACGGCGGAAAAATACAAGATCAGCCGTTCTGCCATTCGTAATATCTTTCATCAGTTGGCGGGGTTGGGAATGCTCGATCACATTCCTCGACGGGGGTGGCGGGTGAGGCCGTTTCGATTGGAGGATCTCCGGGCGTTTCTCGAAGTTCGCGAGGTTCTGGAACTGAAAGCACTCGAATTGGCCCGTCCCCATCTCGATTCGAGTGAACTCCGTAGATTGATCGAACTCAACAGGATTCCTGTTTCCCGCAATGCTCCGCTGGAAGTTGATGAGTCATTACACACCTATATCATTGCTGCATCGGGAAATTCGTATATCAGCGATTTTTTTGAGCGACATGCCCGATATTTTTACGTTTTATTCAAGTGGGAAGATAAGGATCGCGCAGCCGCTTTGGACGCGATCCGTCAACATCGTGAAGTTCTGGAAGCGTTACTGAAAAAGAATTGGCGGAAGGCTCGCAAAGCGCTCTCACACCATATTCGGCACAACCACCCCATCCTGGGTAACGTCGTTCATTCCTGAAGAGCGCGTGGAGTGCTTTCAGGCCTGCGCGATATTAACGAAAACTTTCAGTGCCGAAGAGTCGGATAATAACGGCATCAGTTGATCGTAATGATCCATTCCATCAATCGGATGCGTCAACAATCGCTCGATCACTCCGGGGTACATCGCATCGCCCAGTGCCAAAGCTGCAATGCCCTCCTGAAAGTGGCGGAAATTTCCGTTGACCGAACCGAGCAGCAGTTTGTTGCCGAGTACCCATTCGAGGTTGATTCTGTCCGATTCAATTTCTGTCCGCCGACTGCCGCCTGTCACGCTGGTCAGAACGAGAGCCCCATTCAAGTTCAGGGTATTCATGCACTCGAAAGCGATTCGACTGTTGCCGGTTGCCTCGATGATCAGATCAGGCCGACCGTGTTTCTGGGCGATTTCCTCCAGCGATTGGTTTTGCGTACTGATGTAACGGGCACCAAACTGTTCCGTAATTTCCGCTTTCAAATTGTTGGTTGCGGCGGAGCGTGCAATCGTGCAAACATCCAGGTTCTTCAGCTTCAGCATCATTGTCGCCAGTAAACCGATTTGTCCCGCTCCCATGACCCAGGCTTTTTTCGGTTCCCAAACCTGTAATCGCTGCTGTGCGATGTAGGCCTGTTCGATCGCCTTGGCACATACGCTGACCGGTTCGGAAAGAACGCCAATTTTAACCATCGACTCCGGGAACTTGACGATGAAATCCGCACTATCGACAAAGTATTCGGTCATAAAACCGTGGAGCAGATTGATCCCTCTCTCGTAATACACTTCTTCGCTGGTGATATCCGAGCGGCCGATATGGTCGTAAATTGAGCCTCCCGGTCGCCGAACCGTGCACGCCACATAATCGCCCGGTTTGACATGTGTCACGGCGTTGCCAACTTCTTCAACCCGCCCGAATACTTCATGTCCGATGACCAGGTAGTCATCCCCTTCAGGAGCGTTTCCGTACAGGGCTTCATTGATTTCCTGATCTGTTGCGTCAACGCCGACCTGGAGCACTTTCACCAATACACCGCGACCGTTCGGGATCGAATCCAAGTCTGGTTTCGCGATCTCACGAAGATGTAAACTGTGTGCGGTTCCTGGATGAACAGCCAATGCTTTCATATTACTTTCTTTTCACTATCAGTTTTGGGAATCTCGAGTATGCTGTACAGTCTGCCGGATCGAAGTCAATCGTCCGTCGAACATCGCAAACCAATAATCCCGTGATGGAATGGGGCCAGTGATGTCATCGGGAATATGGGAACCCGTTTCAGGATTCAGGAAAATTTTTCCTCTGCTCGAATATCGGCGGTCACCAAATTATTCTGTTTTCCGTTCAGTTTTTTCAGTTTTTTCAGTTTTTTCTATTTAATTATTCTGCTTTTCACTGGTGTGTTGTCCAATTCCCAAACGGAGAAAGATGATCGATTTCAATTCCGAAATGCTACGTTTATTCCCCTCGATATGTCAGAGGGAACGGAAGACGGACACGCGCCGCGTGCCGGCAGAACTGGTAATTGTCTGTTTCTTTCCCGGCGTCCAACTCGGAGTGGGCACTGGACAACAGGAAGGCAAATCCAAAACCTACAGCATATCGGAGTGTTCGCGTGTCGTCCAATCCTCAGGCAGATAATTCGACAACCTTGGGGCAAAATGAGAGTCTCACGCTTGGTTCATTCGTCATTCGCCCGGTTTCAGGTGGGCAGTATCGAATTGATGGAGGTACGTTGTTCGGCGTTGTCCCCCGATTGTTGTGGGAAAGGCATTTTCCGCCTGATAAAAACAATCGAATTCTGCAGGAGACCAACTGTATTTTGATCGAAACCGGTCAGAAGCGGATTCTTGTAGACACCGGCTACGGCACGAAATTGACACCGCGTTTTTGCCAACATCACGACATCACTCAAACCGATCCACTGATCACCAATCTGGATAAAAAGGATATTCGACCAGAGCAGATCGACCTGGTCATTCTTTCCCACTTGCATTTCGATCATGCTGGCGGAAGCACGTGCTACGATGAAAATCAGCAATTAGTCGCCACGTTTCCCAACGCGGAGTATGTGGTACAACGGCAGGAGTGGGAAACAGCGATGGCCGATCTTCCAGAACTCAAGGGAGCTTATGACAAAAAAGACTTCGAGCCGCTTGCACGAACCGGACAACTGCGTCTGGTTGACGGCGATCAGCAAATTCTCCCGGGGATTCATGTCAGAAAAACTGGCGGACATTCGCAGGGGCATCAAGTGATTTATATCGAACAGGAAAACGAGGGGGCCGTTTTTGCAGGGGATATTTGCGCGACCAAAGCACATCGCTCTGTCGCCTGGTGCATGTCTTACGATACGAACATGCTTCAAACCCGGAGAGAAAAGATGAAGCTGCTCAACGAAATTCGACACCATAATTGGTGGCTGCTGTTCGATCACGATCCGGTTTTTTGGGCCATGAAGGAACCGTGAGTTATGCGATAGCAGGCGGAATGTGTCTATTTGTCAGCGAGAGGTTCTTCGACGAGAGAGCGGATTTTGTAGTTATCGCCGAATCTTGTGTAGACGAAAATTGGGCGGCGATCCAG
>JALTOP010000328.1 GCA_027000105.1 Planctomycetaceae bacterium
TTTGTAAGTTTTGGACTTGGTTTTGTAAGTTTGGGAAAAAATACCGACGAAATCAGGCGGTAATCCCTCTGCAAACTAACAACGCACATCCAATGCCAAACTCTGAGCAGCCCTGCGGGTTTATTCCCATTTACCGCCAGTCGTTTGGTTCAATCGAGGCGTTCAACCGGAGGATACGTTCAAGCGCAGGGAATATTGAGACGTACCTTTTCATACACAGATTCAAATACAGACAAATACAGATTCAAATACAGACAAATACAGACAGGCATCTTTGTACGCAGGCAGGAAGTTGAGCATTGAATGCGTCACAGCGCATACTGCAACGAACCCGGCAAACTTCCGAAGTTTGCTTTCCGCCCTTCCGGTAGTATCGCTCAGAATGCTTCACGTAAGCGACACAGAGCCGGGAAATGGAAACAGATTCGCCGTATTTGTCAAGATTGCCAGCGGACCAGTCAGAGACAATTTCCGCCCACTTTTCGCGGCTTTCCCTGGAATTGAATTCCCCGAGATAGACCATTTTCCCGTTGATGCGAGTGTAAGCCTGACCAGATGCCTTGTGATGAAGATATGAGGGAGCAGCGGCTTTGCGAGCCATGATAACGCCTTTCATTCGCGACACTTTCAGAGCGATTCAGGGCACTGAACACGTCGAAAATGTGTAGTGCTGCAAGCAGCAATGGATGCGTGACGTTTTCCGGTATTTTGTGGGAAGCAACAACAGAAACGCCCAGCATCGATTCAGACGAACACGACGAAGTGCGTAGTTACTGCAGCATCGCACCGGTGTTCTGCAGGAATGCCGCAAGCATTCCGTGGCGAGTGACGTAAGCCTACGTCCGATAAGCACTTATGGAGTGGTCCTAACAGAACTCGAATCTGTGACCTCTTGCATGTCAAGCAAGCGCTCTAACCAACTGAGCTATAGGACCCTATACGGAGAAAGTCTAACCGTTTATTTTTTTTCGTCAAGAAATCTGGTTAAAAAAAGGGAATGATGCACATTTTGTCCAAATGCCTGAAAGTGAATGCAGCTAACCCGCCTTTTTCACTGCGTGGTTTCCGGAGTTGAATTTTGGGGTTTCGAGGGTGGCGCTGGGGTGTTGGATTGGGGTTTTGCAATGGGAACCAGACGGATTTTCTGGCTGGGACCGATTATAGGGACCTTTGTGGCGAACTCATGACAGACCGGTCCCACTGAGCCTGGCTCCAGGAGGTGACTTGAAGTTCCCCATAACGTTGATTGTCAGTTCCTGTTGATGGGGGGGCTTGATCACTACTGATTTATTGGGTTATTTCAGAACATCTCTTTCATGAATCCCCGATCGAAAGAATCTCACGCTGTATCAGACTGCTCAATTTTTCGTTTTTATTTGATTGTTCGCGAAACGTAAAAAGAAAAACCTAATCCCCCGGATATCCATGATACTGATGGACTCGTTATGGCACAATTGTTCCGTTACTGTCCCGTTACGCTTTCAGAACAGACGTTGACCATTCGATAACAGGGGGCATACAATCGGAACAGGAGCCTTTATCGGGTTCCCGGTGGTTTTTCATTTTTAATGGACAAGGCTCGTGAGCAATCCCGCACATATCCGTGACAACTTCTGGGCGTCTCCCCTGGCGTTCGTGGGGTCTGTCTGTATTCATGCTGGGTTGGCCTGGTTGATTATCACCAATTTGAACAGTTGTGGACAGCGGGGCGAACTTGGCTCATCGGACGTTTATCGCGAAGTCGGGTTGTATATGGTGAGCGATTCCGAACAGGAAGCTGACGAAATGTCGCAGAATGTTCCGGAAGAGCTTCCGACGGTGCCTGAGTCCTTGAATGAATCCCTGAATGAACTGCCCGAACTATCCGAGGCACTCCCGGAGCTTCCCGATTTGCCACGCATCGGCCCCGGGCCAACTCCGACAAAACAGAGTGAGCCAAGCACCCATTCAGCCGATGCGCTGGCGAAAGTTTTTTCGCGACCGCCTCCTCCATCGGCATCGGGCGAACCGGGCACAACGAAATTTTATGGCATTGCAACAGCTGGCCATACAGTGGTTTATGTGATCGACTGCTCCGGGAGCATGAGCAAGCATCATGCCTTTCGCCATGCCAAAGCGGAACTCCTTTCCAGCATCGAGAGGCTGGAAAGTACGCATAAATTTCAGGTTCTTTTTTACAATGACGGTATTTTCGAATTTCATGATCGACACGGGAAGCCGGAAATTCATTGGGCAACCGCATTGAATCTGTCTCGCGCCCGAACATTCATCAATGGGATGAGTGTCAGTGGAGCGACGGCACATTACCCTGCGTTAATCAAGGCTCTTTCCTACTCCCCTGATGTGATATTTTTTCTGACCGATGCAGCGGGAACGGCGTTGTCCTCTCGCAAGCTCGAAGAAATCAAACGTAGAAATAATGGGCGGGCAGTCATCCACTGCATTGAATTCGGGGAGGGTGTTAAGCCTGATGTCGAGAACTTTCTGCACAAACTCGCTCGCCAAAATGGAGGGACATACCGATATCGAAATGTCACCCAGTTTGGAGAATAATTGATTGAAATTATTCCATGAAAACACCTTCTGTCGACAAACCCTCTACAGATAATCCCCGCTCCGCCGCCGAATCGATCGCGTTTGTCGGAATGATACTGGGGCTGATTCTGCTTGATCAGCTCAGCAAGTTGTGGGCCATTGCTACGCTCAAAAATGCTCCGATGCTTTCCTGGGCCTGGGACACGTTTCGAATAACCTATGCAGAAAACAGAGGGGCCTTTTTGAGTCTCGGTTCGCAACTTCCAGCACACCTGCGTTTCACCCTGATGGTAGTTATCAACGGTATTGTGTTACTGGCGCTTACCACTTTTCTGTTCTTCAACAAAGAACTGCCCCGCATTTATCGAATTGTACTGGGGGTCATCCTGGCCGGGGGGATTGGAAACCTGATTGACCGTGTCTGTTATTCGGGAATTGTCATCGATTTTCTGAACATCGGAATCGGGCCGATCAGAAGCGGCATCTTCAACCTGGCCGATGTTTGGGTCACCGCAGGAGTGATCGGGCTGTTTTTCCTCTCGTTTTGTACTCCGCGCGGTGCTTCACAGCAGGTGGACGATGCCAAACCCGAAGAGACAGATGGTCTTCCTGCAAAGATTAGCACCATAAACAGCGCGTTACTTTTTCTTGTGACCAGTTTCTGCTGTTCCGCCTTGTTCCCGACTGCGAGCATTGCAGATACGGTTCTGTATCGTGCAGGCAAACGGGGAGGACAGGTGGCAATGACAGGAAAGATCGTCGATTACAATTCCCAAAAAATGATCTTTCGACTCAATACTCCTGATACAATCAAGGAACTCGAACAGGAGCGGATTCTTGCTTTTGATGCGTTCTACATCAAGCAGCATCAGCAGGCGATCGAACAGATGGAGAAGAAGGAGTTCGAGAAAGCGAACCAATCCATCAAACAGGCACTTCTTGCGGAATCCCGACCGTGGGTTCGACGGGAGTTGATGGCTTTGGCGGTCGAGAACGCAGTTAACCTGCAACAGTGGAATACGGCCGCGTTGCAATATACTGCGATGAAAAAAAGTGATCCCCTGTCGAGAAATCTTGATCTCATTCCCCTGCACTGGCGAACCGAAAAGATATCGGATCAGGACCGCCAGTTTGCCATTCGGGAGCTCGGTTCTCCCGATGCGACATCCCGATTGATTTCAGCCAGTTGGCTCCTATCGCAGGCTGAATGGAAATCGAAAGCAGAAAGCGTGCTGAAGGAATTACTTTATGCTCCAGAGGAAC
>JALTOP010000329.1 GCA_027000105.1 Planctomycetaceae bacterium
GTAACAGTTTACCCAGTTTCAAGAGTCACGTATCTTAGAGTTCTCCGCCCCACTGGGCAAGCTGATCAGCCCGAAACTCGGCAGAGTTATCAGCTAAAATCGCTTCTCGCAGGTTTCGAACCAGATTTTGATAGAACTCGATATTGTGCCAGGAGAGCAAAATTGGGCCTAACATCTCACCTGCGACGAACAAATGTCTCAGGTATCCGCGTGAATAAGTCCGCCCCACTTCCGTTGTGCCGTCGGGATCGAGAGGCATCGGATCTCGCTTATGCCTGGCGTTACGCAGTTTGAGAGGCCCCCGGGAAGTGAAAGCCATCGCATTGCGACCGTTGCGAGTTGGCATCACGCAATCAAACAGGTCGATTCCACGTAGTATGCCTTCGATCAGGTCGATTGGCCTGCCGACACCCATTAAATACCTCGGTTTTTCCTGAGGGAGCAGCGGCGTGGTGAATTCGAGCGTCCGATACATATCTGCCGGATCTTCTCCCACACTGAGCCCGCCGATTGCGTAACCCGGAAACTCCAACGGAAGCAGCCCCGCTGCTGACTCCTCGCGCAAATCCGTTTCTATTCCGCCCTGAACGATGCCGAATAACGCCTGGTCGTCGCGCTTCTGAGCCTCTTTACACCTGGCTGCCCAGGCGGTTGTCCGAAGTACTGCTTCATGCAACCTCTTTTTGTCCACATCGTGGGGCGGACATTCATCCAGACACATGATGCAGTCCGCCCCGAGCTGTTCCTGAATCGAAATCGCTTTTTCAGGGGACAGCTCAAGTAAACTGCCATCGATATGAGAACGAAACGCAACGTGATCGTCCGTCAATTTGGAGAGTTTTGCCAGCGAGAAAACCTGAAAGCCGCCGCTATCGGTCAGGATCGGCCCCTCCCAATTCATGAACTGATGCAGCCCTCCCAACTGTTCGACAACATCTGCTCCAGGCCGTAACGCCAGATGATACGTGTTGGCCAATAACATTTGTGCCCCGGCCCGTTTCAGTTGTTCAGGCAGTAACCCCTTGACCGTTCCCAACGTGCCCACCGGCATAAAGGCGGGGGTTTCAACCACTCCGTGCGGTGTGTGCCAGCGTCCGGCTCTCGCTCCGGTTGTTGAATCGACATGCTCCAGCTCAAACCTGAATTGCGACACTCTCTGTTCCTGCGTTGTTCCTGTTGTTCCTGAAGATGAGATTCCTGCTCTTGCGATACCGGAAGCCTCGGATAAAACATCCTTGATTCATGTTTGCGCTTGTTTCCCGATCTCGAACAGACCCCAGCCTGCAATACTACTGTCGCCTGATTGATGAAGCTACCGTCGGGGAAAACTTTCGCATCGAACATTCCCATGTTCCCGATTGTCCCAATGATGAAAAAATAGCGGGATCGAGTTTTCGTACGACCTCTGGAACTTGCATCTCTGTGGAAAATCTGGATAAAAGAGCTACACGTTTTTCCTTATTGCCTTTGCCTAATTGGCTTTATTCTGTCTTCTGGCTGCCCGGCGTGGTGAAATCGGGAAGATAGAGGAGCCGGGTGGTTGTCCATCGGTCATTTTTCTGCCAGATGTCTCCCCCTTCAACGGATGTTTTTCCAGAGGTAAAGATAAAGGTGATGTAAAGATAATCGCAGATACACTCTCATTCAGGAGCCTTTTGTGCCTTATTTATTTGCGACAGACAACGAACAACAGGAAATGCTCAGTGCGATCGGTGTTCGCGACGTTGACGACCTGTTTGCGATGATTCCTGATGAAATTCGCTTGAAACGCGAACTCGAGTTGCCCGATCCGTTGACAGAGATCGAGTTGGATGCCCGATTGCGAAAAGCCCTGTCAAACGATGCGGCTTCTGCCCAGCGAATCTGTTTTCAGGGCGGCGGTGCTTACGATCATTTCATTCCCGCCACGGTTGATGAAATTTGCGCCCGCGGTGAATACTACACCGCTTATACTCCGTATCAGGCGGAAGCGAGCCAGGGAACATTGCAGGCTTTTTTCGAATTTCAGTCGATGATGACAGAAATCAGCGGTCTCGATGTCGCCAATGCCAGCCTGTATGAGGGAGCCTCCGCGACAGCTGAAGCGATCATCATGGCGATGCGGGCGACCAGACGATCCGGCAAGGTGGTGATAGCGGGGACACTTCACCCTGAATACAGGCAGACCGTCAAAACCTATCTCCACCGGTTAAACTGTGAAATTATTGAGACAGCTCAAGTTGATGGCGTCGCAGACTGGCAGCAGGCAGCACATCTGATAGATGAAAACACCGCCGCAGTTGTTGTTCAGCACCCCAACTTTTATGGACTATTGGAAGATGTCCCCCGTGTTGTCGAACTGGCTCATCAGGCTGGAGCGCTTGCGATCGAGGTTTTCGATCCGATCAGCACCGGCGTGTTGAAGCGTCCGGGAGATTACGGTTTCGATATCGCTGTGGCTGAAGGGCAGTCGCTGGGGACACCCCTTCAATTTGGTGGGCCGTATTTGGGAATTCTGGCTGCCCGGAAAAAATATGTTCGCAGTATTCCCGGTCGGCTTATCGGCGAAACAACAGATCGCAACGGAAAACGGGCGTTCGTTCTGAATCTGCAGACAAGAGAGCAGCACATTCGCAGAGACAAGGCCACGAGCAACATCTGTACCAATCAGGGATTGCTCGCGTTGCGGGCTTTGATCTATCTGGCACAACTCGGGCCACAGGGGTTGCGCGAAGTGGGTGAGTTGTGCTGTCTCAAAGCGCACTACGCAGCTGACCAACTGACAGAGAAAAACGTAGGCAGAGTCGCTTTCCCGCATCCATTCTTCAAGGAATTCGTGTTGACGCCTCATGCACCGGTTGGGGAAGTGATCGAAAAAGCGAAACGTGCCGGGTTCAACATCGGGCCGGCACTCGATCGGTTTGAAACGAACAGCGGGCTGAGCAACAGTCTGTTGATCGCCGTTACGGAAAAAAGAACCCGCGAAGAAATCGACCAGCTGGTCGATGCCCTGGCTGCGGAAGCCTGATTACCTAACCCAGATTACGGAAGCCAGATTGCGGAGCAGCGCCTGGTCTGATGCAGAAAGAAACGAAACAGGAAGAAAGAGAATAACGGGGCAACAATCCGTTTTATCAACAATCCATTCTATCAGAAGCCAATCATTCATGGAAAATCGTCAAGCTGTCAACCTGTTGCAGGAATTGGCCGTCCCCGGTCGACGGGCAACCTGTTTCCCGCCATGTGATGTCCCCGCAGTGGAATTGAACGCTCTCATCCCGCAAGAACATCTGAGCGAAAAACTGCCCGAGCTTCCTGAAGTGGCTGAGGGAGACATCGTTCGGCACTATGTTTCCCTGTCGCAGCGGAACATGTCTGTCGATACCCACTTTTACCCGCTGGGCAGTTGTACGATGAAATACAATCCCAAACGGCACGAACGCTGGGCCAATCTGTCAGGGCTGATCGATGTGCATCCTCTGACAGATGAAGCGGAGATGCAGGGTTTGCTCGGTATTCTTTACGAAATGCAGGGAATGTTGGCTGAAATTGCGGGGTTGCCTGCTGTGTCGTTGCATCCTGCAGCCGGGGCTCACGGTGAATTCGCAGCATTACTGACGGCTTCTGCCTATTTCGAGGCCAAAGGGGAGCATCGGACAAAGGTCATCTTTCCCGCTTCGGCGCACGGAACCAATCCCGCGAGTGCTTCCATGGCGGGATATCATTGTGTCCAACTGAAACCTTCTTCAACCGGTTTCGTCAATCTGGAAGATCTGCAACAGGAATTGGGCGATGATGTCGCGGTCTTCATG
>JALTOP010000330.1 GCA_027000105.1 Planctomycetaceae bacterium
CACAATCACCGGTTTTTCGGCTGATGGAACCCAGGTCACGTTACGAGTTGATGATAATGCACGGATTCGCGTCAGGAAAACCAGCATCGAATCCGTTGTGAAATCGGAAAGTAGTGAGAAAAAGAGTGACGAAACCCCTCCTAAATAATGGGGTTACGTGCGACAGACTGCACAGGCTATGATGTTTTCAAGCCGGGGGTGGCTCCGGCTTTTTGTTAATCCTTGTTGAAATTTGGAACGAAAGACGTCTCAGGATGTCCGCTTTGATTATTATCGGTTGGTTGTTCGGCATTTTTGTTCTTCCGCTTATTCTGGGAGTTCTCCTGGCTCGCGCGCTACGGATGAAGGAATCCGCACGGCGATTCAGTATCACTCTTTTCGCCCTGTTTCTGGCAGCTGCTCCGTTCATCAATCAATGGATGGACGGCAAAAGTCTGAAAGACGCTTTCCGCCTCGGGGTCGATTTGGCCGGGGGGACAAACCTGGTTTATGAAGTGGACGAGCAACAGGCGAAGGAATCCGGGAAGGATATTTCCAACTCCGCCTTCCTGAACCAATCGATGGATGAGTTGGTGCGTGCGATTGTCCGCCGCGTGAATCCCTCTGGTACGGAAGAAGTGACCGTTCGAAAAGTGGGAAGTAATCGCGTTGAAATTATTATCCCCGGGGCTGATTCCGACTACGTTCAGGTGATGAAGGATCAGATTACCCGACTCGGATCGTTGCAGTTTGCCATTCTGGCTTCCAAACACGATACGCAGAACGATCACCAACGCATTATCGCAGAAGCGTTACGGCTGAAAGATAAAGACGTTTACGACGGCGATGTACGACGTTCAGCCTGGGTTCCGGTGGCAAGAATTGCGGATGGTGAACACGCCGGGGAACTGAAAGATATCAAGCCGGGGCCGTTCGATGTCTATCGTGAACGGGAAGTGGATGGCAAAAAAGTTCTGGAATTTCTTGTGATCCTCGATCCGCCCGATGAACAGGTTGATGGACGCTACTTGATCAATGCCCGTCGAACAATGGATGAAAATGGCGGTGTTGCGGTCGGCTTTACCTTCAATCCCCGCGGTGGATTTCTGTTTTCCCAGTTGACCGGAAAGTATTCTCCCAAAACCGATGGCAATGAATATCGCCTGGCCGCCATTCTCGATGGTGAAATTCACAGTGCAGCCAACATCAAAACCATGATCCACGAAAACGGCCAGATTTCCGGCAGTTTCACCAACGAGGAAGTTGATGAACTGGTCAGTGTTCTGAATGCGGGGGCACTTGAACTGCCACTGAAAAAAGAACCAATCAGCGAATACACCATCAGCCCGACTCTTGGTGTTGATGTCCAGGAAAAGGGAAAAGATGCGATTATTGTCGCCGCCATCACCGTGCTCGCTTTCATGATCGTTTACTACTGGGTATCCGGTGTCATTGCGGATATCTGCCTGATCGTGAACGTTGTACTGGTACTGGGGGTGATGGCTCTGATCGACGCCACCTTTACTCTGCCCGGTCTGGCCGGTCTGGTACTGACAATCGGGATGGCGGTTGATGCGAACGTCCTTATTTTTGAGCGTATCCGTGAAGAACTTCAAAGAGGCTCGTCGCTGCGCATGTCGATTCACAACGGTTTTGCCCGGGCCTTTACCACCATTATCGATGCGAACCTGACAACCCTGATTTCTGCAGTCATTCTGTATGCTCGCGGAACCGAGCAGGTGAAAGGTTTCGCGGCGATGCTGTTTATCGGTATCGTCATGAGTATGTTCAGCGCCCTGTATGTCGGGCGTCTTCTATTTGATATTCTGGAGCGTCAGGGATTGCTTTCCGAAAAAACGTTACTCGGAAGAAGCCTGATCGGCAAAACAGAATGGGATTTTGTCGGCAAACAGAAACTCGCCTCTGTTCTTTCGCTGGCCCTGATCATCGGCGGTATGGGAGTGCTGGTCAAACGCGGGAATGACAACCTCGATATCGACTTCACCGGCGGGGCGATGGTGACCTTCCAGTTTGAGGATAACCCCGGGATTGAAGAAGCACGCTCTGCTTTGGCGACCGAATTTGGCAACGACATGTCCGTTGAACGGCTGGTTGTTCCCGATCCGGAAGATCCATCCAAAGAAGATATCTTCTTCCGCTTGAGAACGAAAAACCAGGATATCGAAGAAGTTCGCGAGAAAGTGAACAAGGCGTTCGCGAATTCGACTCATAAATTGAAGAAAACAACATTGACATTCGGGGAATTGAAGAAAATCGCGGATTCGGCATCCGACTCGAAAAAAGCGGATGGCTCTCAAAAAACGGAGGCCGAAAAAACAGCGGATCAGGCAAAAACGAAGGATCCGTTTGTCGGAGGAACGCAGGTCACACTCAAATTTTCAGACGAGGTGGCGATCGATGCGGCACTCGATTATGTCATCAATGCTTATGCGAAGGTGACGAAGAAAAAAACGGATGAGATCAAAAATGCAGATGCCCTGGTCGCTTTGGAAGGCGTGGGAGGTTCCGGCGTCACGGCGGATGAATCCTCCGTAAAACGATACACCGAGATGGTCATGAAAATTCGTTCGGAAGTCGGGCAGGACGTCGTCAAGGCGACCCTGGAGGAAATGCAAAAGGAAATGGCCAGTCTGCCCGTTCTCAGCGAGGTCAATACATTTGACGCTTCCGTCGCGGGAGAGGCAAAGGTGAATGCGGTCATGGCAATGCTGATCGCTTTGGTGGCGATTGTCGCTTACATCTGGATTCGTTTTCAGCAGATCGCTTTCGGGCTGGCAGCGGTTGTCGCACTGGTTCACGATGTGCTGGTCGTTCTCGGATTGGTCGCGATTGCTTCCGTATTAAGCAGCACGCCTGTTGGCCCGTTGTTCATGTTGACCGATTTCAAGATCAATCTTTCCATGATCGCCGCTTTTCTGACAATCATCGGTTACTCCCTCAACGATACGATTGTTGTATTCGACCGTATTCGTGAAGTGCGGGGCAAAAATCCCGATATCAAGCCGGAGATGGTCAATACTTCCCTGAACCAGACTCTCTCGCGAACCTTGTTGACTTCGATCACGACGATGCTGGTTGTCATCGTCCTGTACATCATTGGAGGGGAAGGATTGCACGGTTTTGCATTCTGTCTTGTCGCCGGGGTGGCCGTTGGTACATACAGCTCCATTTACGTCGCCAGTCCGGTGCTGTTGAAATTGGCCAAGCGAACTACCTGATCGATAGGAGCATCGAAATGCAGTCTGCTGAAGATTGGAGAAACCTGTTTGAAAGCTGGCCCGAATCAATCCCCCGCAAAGGATTGGTCGTGACCATGCAGGGGGAAACGATTCCCTTTGTCGGCTATATGGTTTCGGGGGGTATTCTTCTTCTTGAAAGAGACAAGCCGGACAGCCACGGTGCGCGTAAGGTCATGCTCGCCTACGATGCAATCGCATCGGTGAAAATCACCTCGCCGATGGAATTGGCCAGATTCCAGGTCATGGGCTTTCAGGCTCCGATGTAGTTGCTTCCGGTTCCGCTTTCAGGCATCGTTCCAGAATCGCGAGCAACTCCTCCAGTTCCAGCCCTTTCATCAACGGAAGGGTGACATGGTAACCGCTGGCCGACTTCATGTAATCGGGCACCCGTTCGGGGCCGCGGTAACTCTTGTTCAGGTCGATGCCGATTCGCCTGACAATACCCACTTCAAAGATTCCGATCCGCTCGATCTGGCTCCACAGGTAATCTGTTTCGCGGAATCGTGAGACGACTTTCAGGCCTTTTTCGTTGACCTCGAGATAGCAGGCG
>JALTOP010000331.1 GCA_027000105.1 Planctomycetaceae bacterium
TGCTCGCGGTGATCGATGGGCACATACACCGACCATTTTGTCACGGCGATGTGATCACCTTCAAACAGGCCCAGGTCAGTTGCCAGCTGATCCGCTTTCCCGGACATAGTTACTACGAAACACTGCATCGAAAACTCGGCTGGGAAGGTCAACTGTCCTACAGCGAGCCATAATACCCGCGACAACTGGAACCGCAACCGTGGCTGTGGTTGTAACTGTAACGGAATGAAATCAAGCCCGTTTCAACCGCAGCACGGCCGCACCCGCGAGAATTTCCGCTGTATTCTGCTGGAGTGCGTCTGGAGTCTGTCTGGATCCTGTTGGAATCTGTCGAGACAGGAAACCCGGTTAAGGATCAGCCGACAAACTCGTTGCCGACTTTTCTGGCTCGCTCCGGTTTATCGAGATCGATACCAAGCAGGATTCCAACTTCCACCAGAATATTCCAACCGGCACACATTTGAACAAAAGTGCTCAAATTGCCTGCAGAAGGTATTTTGATTGTCGGGAAAATTGTGTCACGTTCTGAAATGGCAACGATTTTCAGCCCGACGCCTTTGCAAAGAACCTCCTGGAATTTCTCTTCGGAATCCGCGTACGGATCAATCCAGAGAACGACGTCATCCTGGTTCATGACTTCCTCGATACCATGGACGGCGTATGTTCCTTCCAGATAGTCGGACCGTTTGCGCGTGATTTCGTTTGTTTTCAATGTCAGTTCTTCTGCCACTCCATCATTGCGACCGGCCCAGTAAATCGTGCCCGCATTGGCGATATCGGCGATAATTTGTGAATCGATTTCGATTGTCAACGCCTCTTGCATGGCATCGGCCAGCGTGTCCAACTGACCTGCCAGATTCGATTCGCCGTAAATATTCTCCAATAGCGCCAGATAAAAAAGTGCCTGTTCAATCACACTTTTGGTTGCAGCGACTGCTCCTTCCTCGCCGCATTCGAGAACATAACCTCTGTTCGCCAGTGATTCCAGACGGGAGTCGGCAAAGGCCGTCAGGCTGTATCGATGATTGTTGCCCGCTTCCGCCAGTTTTTTGAACAGACCGATAACCTCCGCTGTTCGCCCTGAATTGGAAAGAGCAAAAACGGCCCAGTCGGCGAGTTGGTAGTCTTGTGCCTGTCGCCCCGCTTCGGTGTGCAGATTGATCGGACGGCCCTGTTCGAAGGCGGTTCGCATCAGATTTTTTGCGGGAAAGATGCGGCTCGAACCTTCCCCCGTCAAAAACAGTTTGCCAATTTTGGCCACCTCAGCCGCCGTTTCCTGCATGCGCGTCGTGTTGAAATGACGGACAATTTCCGGTGTGGCAAGCATGTCCCGGGTCAAACCGTATCCCGTGTATTTTTCATCGTTGGAGTTCATTTGTCGTTTTCCTTATGAGGCTTATGAAACTGTTTCAAAAATATCGTGTTTGAAATTATCGTGGTAAAGATTGATAAACAGGCAATTCGCCAATCAGTGGAGAGACGTAGTTCATAAAGGCTTTGGTCACATCCATTCCCGATTTGGCGATAAAGCGGTCAGGCATCGGACGTTCGTGGTTGGCGACGTTTGCAAGTGGTTCCGTTCCCAATTCGATGCGATAGGGTTGATTCCCTTTTGAAACGCGAACCATCGAAACCATCACTCCACTTTTTCCCTGTAATGCCAACTTGACGGCCTGCTTTCCGCAGGCATAGGCTTCCTTGTAATCCAGCTTGACGGCTCGATCCGCCGCACACATCTGGAGCGACTCACAAACCTGGAACTCGCCGCGCCAGCCAAATTCGTCTGAAATGATTCGATGCAGAATCATGGCTGCACTGGTTCCGCCCATGGCACCGAATTCGACATTGGCAAAACGATCTTTGGTTTGAGAAGCGGAAACCGGTGAACCGTCCGGGTTCGTGATCCCTTCACCACAAACGATAGAGACGAAACCATGTTTTGCCTGCATTTTTTTGACCAACGCAAGAAAATCTTCGCGAATAAAGGGACGCTCGGGAAGCAAAATAATGTGCGGCGGATCCCCCGCTTTTCGACGGGCACAAGCGGCCGCAGCAGGCAGCCAGCCGGCACTGCGGCCTACCGTCTGAAAAACAGTAAACTGATCGACCCGCTGCATATCTTTGGCCAGCAAACCGCCCTGCAGGACAGACAGCGCAACATACCGGCCGGCTGAGGCGAATCCCGGTGTGTGATCGGTGCCAAACAGATCGTTGTCAACCGTTTTGGGGACTCCCACCCCTTTCATTTCCCAGCCTTGACCGTTCGCGTATTCAACAATCCGATGAATCGTATCCATCGTGTCGTTACCGCCAATCATGAAGAAATAGCGAATGTTTTTTTTCTTCAACTGCCTCAGAATCGGTTCAAAATGCTCCTCCTGCAGTTTGAGACGGGTAGAACCCAGAGCACTGCTCGGAGTCTGTTTCAGATTTTTCAGAACAGCAGGTTCGGTTTTTGAAAAATCGAGCAGTTTATTTTCAAGAACCCCTTCAATTCCGAATCGCATACCGTAAACGGTACCAATTTTTTTGCTTTTCAAAGCCGCTTCCACAACTCCAATCAGCGAGGAATTGATGACACAGGTTGGCCCCCCCGATTGCCCGACAATGGCATTTCCCGTTTGCATTTTGCTTCCTTTGTTTACACGATAAACGACAGTTACGTTTCTACTGCGGATAGGCCAGGTAATCTGCAACACCTGAATAGAACATGTCAGGATTCATCTGGTTCACATTCAGCGGTTCAATTGACCGACCCATTCAATCAGTTGTTGAATCAGTTTGATATACAAATCGCCCACCTCGATTTCTTCCGCTGCCTCGCAACGGGATGTTACCCGTTTCTCTCCCCAATCGACCAGTGGGCCGACCCAATGTGGAGCCAGGTCTGTCATCAATGCGGCGATTCTGCCCGGTTGCGAATCATCAACTACCAACAGGGGATCCGAACCCGCCCGGACAAGTTCACACGCTGCTTCACCGTTGCGGAAAGAGGCACGGTAACGCTCTGCTTCCAGAAGAACAGTTCCTTCCGGTTTGGCTTTCACCTGATTGTATCCCCCGATCAGTGGAGGGCGTTCATTCCAGGGGAGACCGTTCGTGACCGGGTGCCGCGACGAACACCTGATAAAAACGGGCTGATCACAGTTTTTTCGGTCGTCTTTTTCCGAAATGACAACCGGCAACAGATTCCCGATTGCTGTTCCGGCCCAGTTCCCTCCCGAACCCTGAAATGATTCCCAACCGCCGATCATCAATAGTGCCGTTCCCTGCCGAACCTGCTCGACGATTTTGTTCTGCAGGGAGACATCAACACGCTCGGCTGGATAGTCGCTGAAAATGATCAGCCTCCTTGTGTCCGCGATATCTTCCGCTTTCAGATTTGTATCGCTGGGCAGATAGTCGAATTCCCATCCTGCATGCGATAACACGCCGGCCAGATAGCTCGCAGCACTGGCCAGGCTGGTATCACCAAGGTAGAGAATGGGCTTTGACATGTCCGCATTGTAATTCCGATATTATAGCAATCAATTTCCAGCCGTCCTCTTTTACCGGAGAATTTCTGTATTGTTCAAAGCCGTCGATAGATTATTGCCAGATTCTCCAGTTCACCATCGAATCAGCATCTGCTGCCGACTTCTTTCCGAAGTCCCGATTCAGCTTCCTTCACCTCCGAGATACAGTCGGCCGACGACTGCCCAGTGCTGGCTGCCTGACTTTGGTTACCCGACCGGACTGCAGACCTGATAAAG
>JALTOP010000332.1:0-2450 GCA_027000105.1 Planctomycetaceae bacterium
CATCTCCTCCCGTTTTGACCAACTATCAAGGCGGGACTGTCGTCAATCCTCATGGTCTGGTTGTCGCTGTCAATTTGATTCAGCTTTCGGGCGGGAAAGAACATCACCTGGCCCTGGCATCGAAAGATATCCTGCCTCTGATCAACGCTTCCCGAAACCAGGAAGTGAAAAAGCTCACATCCAATCTCTCTGTGGGCTTCAACAATGACCTGAAAAGAAGAATGGCCAGAAATATCACCGGCACGGATCGGGCACAGGAGCTTTTGGCCAGTATCAAACAGATTCGCCTTCTTCAGATTTTCCCGAGCAGTTTTGCTTTCTCGGGAGTCGTCAGAGAAGTCGTCAACAACAACGCTCGGCGTTCTTTTGCCAAAACCGATTTCGAACTGATCCCCGACAACCCGACAGGAACCCCCATCGCAGAGAATATACCGACACTACAGGTGATTCTCACTGCCGAGCCTCAGCGCATCCGGGCCAAAGATTCATTCAAGATTTCTGTCCAGGCGGAACTGATTGTCATTGATCCCCAGGAAAAATCCAATAACAGGTTTGTCATTATTTGGAAGGGGAAAAAGAGCGACATCGGATCGATCCTTGCCGAAGGTGTCTCCCCCGAGATCGCCTCCAGAATCCTCAGCCCCAAATTAAAAAGCTACTTCGGCAAATTTCGGACAGCCCAATCGAAATCGAAACGACAAATCAAGCAGGGTGGTTGACCTGTCTTTCTGGTCTTAAACATCTTGCTGCCTGCCACTTTCTTCCCGGCTTTTCAAACTGCCGAGTTTTTTCTGTTGGACAGCAACTGCCAGTTGACGACTGCTACCATTTTACAACTGCTACCAGAAGATGGCTGCTGCCAGGAAACAAATCTCTCCTTCCTCTGCGGTATGGCGATCTCCCGGAACTGAAAGCCGTTATCAAAAAAACAGAAGCGGCTTTACTCACAGGACGCTTCACTTACATCAGGAGAAGTTGCGACCGTGCGTTGCAACCGGACAGTTTTCCTGCATAATCGGAGAATTCCTGACAGGGTGCCTTCCAGGCTCCTTGAAATCAGCGAGTGGACAAAATTTTCTTCTGGAAGTGGTTTTGAAAGTAATGGTGATGCAAAGAGAAAACAGCCGGAAACAGATTGAAAAGGCCCGCCAATTTATCCCGGGAGGAGTGAACTCACCGGCTCGCGCTTTTGGAGGCGTTGGCGGCGATCCGGTTGTTATCGACCGTGGCGAAAGAGCCCGGCTTTACGATATAGACGGAAACGAATACATCGATTACATCGGCTCATGGGGGCCGCACATTCTGGGGCATCGGCATCCTGCGGTTATCGAGGCGATCGAAAAAGCCTTGAACAAAGGAACCAGTTTTGGCGCACCGACCGTACAGGAAACGGAAATGGCGGAGCTACTGTGCGAAGCCGTCCCCTCACTGGAAAAAGTCCGCATGGTGAACTCCGGAACCGAAGCAACGATGTCCGCCATCCGGGTTGCCCGTGGTTTTACCGGGCGGGATGTCGTCGTAAAATTCGCAGGCTGTTACCACGGGCATGTCGATTCGCTGCTGGTGCAGGCAGGCAGTGGTGCGCTTACGCTTGGTGTTCCGTCCAGCCCCGGAATTCCACAGGGATGCACCAAAGAGACAATCGTCCTGGAATACAATAATATCGAGCAACTTCAACAGGCGTTTGAGGAGCGTGGTTCTGAAATCGCCTGCATCATTCTCGAACCGGTTGTCGGCAACATGGGGACTGTGATTCCCGAAAAAGACTTCCTGCACGAAACCCGCAGGCTGTGCACGGAACATGAAGCTGTTTTGATCTTCGATGAAGTCATGACCGGCTTTCGCCTCGCATTCGGCGGCGCACAACAGCGACTCGAAGTGACGCCGGACATGACAACACTCGGAAAAATCATCGGGGGCGGCATGCCGGTTGGAGCCTACGGCGGGAGAGAAGAGATCATGAACGTCGTTTCTCCCGCTGGGCCGGTCTATCAGGCAGGCACACTTTCGGGAAATCCGGTCGCTATGGCGTGTGGCCTGGCCACCTTGAAAGTGCTTCGTGATGAAAACCCCTATCCCAAACTCGAACAGCTTAGCGAAAAACTGGCAAATGGTTTAAGTGAAGCGGCACAAAAGGCGGGCTTACCTCACCAGATGGCACAAATCGGCAGCATGATGACCCTGTTTTTCAACGATCAGCCGGTGAAAAACTTCTCCATTTCCAGCAATAACAACACCGAACGATTCGCAAAATATTTCCACGGCATGCTCGATCATGGCATCTATCTGCCCTGCAGTCAGTTTGAGGCGATGTTTGTTTCAGCCGCACACTCGGAAGAAGATATCAACCGAACAATTCAAATTGCAGAACAGGTACTGGCCGGACTGGATTGATCCCCCAAGTGGAACCCTGAATCAGACTTTGCATTCAACACGTTACAGCCGATGGA
>JALTOP010000332.1:2460-3752 GCA_027000105.1 Planctomycetaceae bacterium
ACACCCTGTGATACATCGTCGAAGATTCTTCTCAGCACTTGAGGGGTGACATCACGATTTGGCACTGTTTTCTCCAGAAGAAACCGCCCCATCTGTCTGCTGTAGGCGAACCGAAGGCCCCGATGCATTTCCTCGTTACGGGCAAGCATTTCCAACAGAGGTTCACCTGGAACTATCCCCGCGGGTAATGGATCAAGCCACGCTTTGACATGAACCACGGAGTTGTTTTCACGAAGAACGGCAGAAAGGGAAAGTTCAATCTCCTGCCCATTCACTTCGGTAAGGTACTGGAAATCGTATCTTGACTGCACAAGATACGGCTCCAATCCCATCTCTCTGATCATTGCTCCCAGCTGCTGCATATCAAGCGTTCTGCCTGCAGGCATAACCCGACCACTTTCCCCCGCAGCAGGAAACGCATTTCTTTTCACGGTTTGGGGAGTTTCTTCCTCTGAACCGGTAAACGGGGGGAAACCGGTCGACGGGGCACGCGATGGAACAGTTTCCACTTCCGGTTCAGGTGAAAAAGGAGGAAACCCAGACTGAGCAAAAGCGTTCGGAATGGCTCCAATCAGTACGGCAACGACCAGAACAGCCGAGTAAATTGAATGAATTTGTCGCATGACAGGCACTCCATTGCCCGATGACCTCTAATTGTAACGCCTGCGCGCCAGACGTCGCCCTTATTCCCGTGCTTGAACCGTCAATTCAACCGCCAGGCTCGTCTGTCGAACCCGGGGCAGCGTTTTACCTGCTGAACAGTGCCTCCAGGCATATCTGAGACCAGCTTTCAAACTGATCCCGCTCGGATAACAGTTCTTCAGGTGACGAGAACCCCGCTTCTAGCATCGACGCTTCTTTTGGGAAAACTTTGGCTTGATCCAATTCAAACAGATGCACAATACCCAAATGAACCTTACCAACCTCCGAATCATCATCGTTTATCATACCTACGCATTTATCCTGATGCCCCCCTGTTATCGAGATTTCCTCGTCAATTTCCCGCTGCATCCCTTCCAGATAGGCATGATTCTCGCCATCCTTATCAAGAGTGCAAATGTGTCCACCAACCCCAATCGAGCGTTTGCTGTGCAGTCGTGACTCCCCCTGAGCCGAACCTCGGCGGTAGTTGAAAACATTTCCATTGTGCACAAATATGCAGTACGGTATCAACTGCTTGTAGCTGGGATCCTGTTCCATCAAATCGCGTGGCCGATAAGACGTGTGCATCGGATCAAGCAACGTCTTCATGTAAGGCTCGATATTCTTCTGGAACCCCTGGAAATAGCCAA
>JALTOP010000333.1 GCA_027000105.1 Planctomycetaceae bacterium
CTCGCCGCTCCCCGGAAAACGAACAGCCAAAGCAAAATCCCCAAAATCGCCAACAGGCTCAGCCCCGCAAAAACAGCGGTGAATCCCTGGCCGATTCCCCACAATGCTCCCTCGTTGAAGCTGGTGTAAAGCCGGAACTGCATCCAACCGTTAAACCAGCTTTTTGTCCAATTTGAAACTCCGCCGGGGTATTCAAGTGACGAAAAAACAGCCGACTTGGAATACAAATCCCAGAAAGTACACGATACGACCAGAAGACTGAAAACCCAATATCTGTTTGGGGGAATGGATTGTTTATTGGACTCCACTGATCGACTCGCTGAAAGTTGAATTTGAATTTGATGCCATCCGGCAAGGCACACTGACTGACAAGACAGGTGAATGGTTGCGTCATTATTGTGCAGAGGCGGAAGGAGGTCAACCGGGCTTTGCATTGATGCAACTTCCGTAGCCGACGACCGGGGTTTGCGTTACACGTCGTTTATCGTGTGAATCGATTCCACAAACGAACCGAAGGTTTTTTCGGGATCGACCAGCAGCGGATAGTAATCGCCCTGCATCTTTTCACCCGGCGGAATTTTCGGGTAATTATCGGATCCGGGGTGCGATTCTCCTTTCTGGTTCGAAATCACACCGTCCGCAAAAACATTGATCAGTGTCGCCCGGCGAGAACGGTCGGAGCGATTTTCATAAGAACCGTGCATCAGTAGCGGGTGATGAAAACTCGCCGATCCTTTCGGAACTTCAATCGGAATTTTTTTATCGAAATCCCTGATCTGTTCGGGAGTCAGCAATTTGCGAATGCTCTCCATGTCGCCCCCCAGATCGATTTTATCGAGCAATCCCCATTTGTGACTGCCGGGAATGTAGTACATGCAGCCGTTTTCGGTATCGGCATCGTCCAGTGCGATCCAGCAGGTCAAGTGCGACATCGGTGTTGTCCATGTCCAGTAGGAATAATCCTGATGCCACGCGATCACCCCGCCATGCCTGGCCGGTTTGCTGAATAATTGATCGTGAAACAGTCGGCAGCCCGCACCGATCAACTGATATGCGGCCATCTGGAACGCCGGGTTCCAGAGAATATCGTGATAAGCCGGGCGAACCCGCCATGCTCCCAATGCGTGGAAGAGCGTCGAATTTTCGTTGCTCGATTCGTTGCTGTGGTACTCGTAGAAAAACTGATGCCCCTCGTGATCCGGTTGCACCATTTCCGAAAGTTGCGTCCGTAGTGCCTCTACCTGACGGTCATTCAGTAACCGCACACCATGTATGTATCCCTTTTCCTTGTACTGCCGCAATTGGTCATCGGAAAGCATGTACTGCTCCCACTCCTGCGGCGATTGCGGTTGCGGGAAAAGATCGGTCAATAATTCGTGGGTCAACCCCAGGTCTGTTGCAGTCATTGTAATTCTCACTGGAATGGAACAGGAAAAATAGTCGGAAACGCCGTGGCAGTAGACGAAGCATGATGGGAAGCACGAGATGCCCAAACGCATATCGTGCCCCGATGCGCGGAGCTCCGCCGTCTTCTGCCAGGGGAAGATCAAACTCGGAAGAGAATCAAACTTCGATTTCGTACCCTTTACGTTGCTCGCGAGATTGCCATTGGTTCGCTGCTTCGTCTCCGATAATCTGTTCTGTTTTGGGATCCCAATGCAGTTCCCGGTTCAGGCGGATCGAGATATTCGCCAGGTGGCAGGTTGTCATCGCCCGATGATGCGAGTAAACATCGGAAATCGGAAGTTTGCGGGATTTCACACAGTCGATAAAGTTCTGCATGTGCGAGGTCGGTTTGCCACCGTACAGTTTTTCGATCGCTCCGTCGGGCAGGGGATTCTCTTTCAGTTCTTCAACAGCCTTACCGGTGATTTTCCCCCGATTGACAAACAGCTTTCCTTTGGTTCCCTCAAATAGAATTCCGTTTTCAAAACCGAGGTCTTTGGCATCATGCCGGATATTCATTTCCACGCCGTTGGGAAATTCCGCCCGGACATGAAATCTCAACGCCGTGTTGTAGCGGTCGTCAAGAGTCGGCATTCCGTTTTTCAATTCAACCGGGTGCTCTGCCATCAACGGTTCGATAACAACCGGCCCCTGCCCTTCACCGTTTTGCTCGATTGCCCACTGGGCGATATCAATATGATGGGCTCCCCAGTCTGTCATCTTTCCGCCTGAATATTCGTACCACCAGCGGAATTCGTAATGACAGCGACTGTTCCCCCAGCGACCGCCATCGGGATCTTTCTTGAAACGAAAATCGACCAGCGGCGCTTGTCCGAGCCACATCTCCCAATTGAGTCCTTTGGGTACATCAACAACAGGAATGGGGCCGCTATCATACGCACCGCCGATTGCGCAGGTCACTTTCCTGACCGTGCCGATCCGGCCATCCCGAATGAGCGCGATCGCCTGCAGAAATCTTTGTCCCATTTCGGTGCGTTGTTGTGTACCAACCTGAAAAACACGCTCGGTCTTTTTCAGCGTTTGAATGATTTTCTTCCCTTCATCGATCGTCAGTGTCAACGGTTTTTCGCAATAGATATCCTTTCCCGCTTGCATTGCCTCGATTGCAATTTTTGAGTGCCAATGGTCCGGCGTAACAATGGTGACGATATCGATATCATCCCGTTCAAGAATCTTTCGATAATCTTCGTAAAGATCGATATGCTTTTTGTTTCCCTGAATTTTCTGGACACGTGCCTTTCCGTTTTGTGCATGATTGGCATCGACATCGCACACCGCCGCACAGTCTGCAAATTTCATCGCATTCGGTCCAACGGCTCCCCAGCGGGAACCGGTCCCGATACACCCCAGCACCGGGCGTTCATTGGCGGAAGTATTCGCTAAAACGCTGCGGCTCGTAAACCAATACGGCATTGTCGCCAAGGTGCCGACTGTCAGGGCGGAAGATTTCAGAAAATCACGGCGAACCACGCTGTTGTTCGCAGCCTTGTTTGTTGTCTTGTCTTTCATTCTCAGTCTCCGGGAAATTTTCGAACAGAAGGGGCGGGCACTCGAAGTGTCCAGTATATCCCATATGCAGGCAGAAAGAAAATCAAGTAGAACAGATTGCCCAGGTTTTCATGGTCAATACGAATTCATTTTTTGTTTTCGCCAGTCTGGACACCCAATGTGACTGGTTCGAACAGCCAATGAAGTTTAGCGGACATTCGAAATGTTACTCGTCTAAACAGCGCACCTATTTGTGACAGCGCACCTGTTGCGCCCAACTCATGCAGTTTTGAAAGGCTAGACTTGACTTTTTTGAGCCGACAATGAGGGGCGGTTCAGTGAGGAGCGATGCACTCGATCTTCAGCGAAATCAAGAATACATTTCGCCGCTTCATGCCAGTAGATTTCCCGCAGGACTTCATGATACCACCCGGGCAGAAACTCCAGACAAATGGGAAAAGAACGCTGGCACCGATTGACCTGGCACCGATTGACGCAATCAACCCACGCTCTTGTTGCCAGCGGGTCAACAACAAGATCGGCTCCACTTTGCAGGATGAGCGTGGGAGTCGTGTATCGATCGGCCTCGGCAAAGGCCCTTCGGATCGCCTGGTCGGACTCCATAAACCAGCGGGCACTGACCTGCTGGCGTATCAAATGATCCAACTTGCGAATTCGAATGGCTTCAGCATCATGAGTCAGTATATTCGGATCGATCGTGCTGCGAAAACGCGTCTTTGGCCGAAAACGACTCAGCACCCTACCCGCGAGAATTTTCCAGTAAGGGACAGAGA
>JALTOP010000334.1:0-1489 GCA_027000105.1 Planctomycetaceae bacterium
CTTTTCGATGTCCCTGCTGTTGCTTCTGGGGTTAATCGCGATTTTCAATACGGGAACGGAAACTCTTTGGCAGAATCTGGCAGAGCCGGCTCCGGGAGGGATCTGGTTGGCCCTGTTTCTCGGTTTTTCCGCCTCGATGCTCGGGATTTCCGGTTTCGAATCTTCTGCCAACTTTGTCGAGGAACAGGCCGATGGTGTTTTCCCCAAAACGCTACGCAATATGTGGATTGCGGTTACGGTTCTCAATCCCGGGATGGCCGTATTGGCGTTGGCGTTGGTGGCTACTCCCGATGTTCGTGATACGTACCAAAACGCACTTCTTTCCCACATGGGGACTATTGCCGCCGGGAACTGGCTATCGTGGCTGATCAGTATTGATGCCGTGATGGTTCTCAGCGGGGCGACACTGACAAGTTTTGTCGGAGTAACCGGCTTGATCAAGCGAATGGCACTGGATCGCTGTCTGCCCCGTTTCCTGTTGAAAGAAAATCGCAGAGGCACTCCCCATCGGGTGATTGTCACTTTTTTCCTTCTCTCGGTCTCTGTTTTGATGATTACCCGGGGAGAATTGAAATCGATTGCAGCGGTCTACACGCTTTCGTTTCTGTCGGTGATGGGGTTGTTTGTTATCGGAAATCTGTTGCTGAAAGTGAAACGTGCGAACCTGCCCCGTCCGACACGGGCCTCCTACCAGACCGTCCTGACCGCCCTGCTCGCCGTTGGAATCGCCACGTACGGAAATGCGAGACTCAACAAGCAGTATCTGTTCGTGTTTCTGGAATACCTGGTTCCGACGATTTTGATCGTCACCCTGATGTTGACAAGAACCCAGATTCTTGAACTCATTGTCTTTTTTGTTGATGAAATTCGTCAGAAAGTGACCAGGGAGAAGAAGGAGGCCATTGAGCATCACGACCGCCTGTCTGCTGCCTGGTGGACTCGGATCGGCCGCAAGGTGAAGCAGTTCGATCGATATCTGCACGACTGGCTCGACGAAATCCGTAAACAGCAGATCGTTTTTTTTACTCGGGGGGATAATTTACCCAACTTGAACAGCGTGATGCTCTATATCAGGGAGAACGAGCACACCAATCACGTCAAATTTGTGCATGTTCGGCAGAAAGATACAGTCGTTCTTCCCAAGCTGAAAGAACATCTTGAGTTTCTGGATGAGGTTTACCCGGAAATCGATATCGAATTTGTCGAGTTGGAAGGGGTTTTCTCCCCGGAATTGGTACGCTCTCTTTCCAAACAGTGGGGAGTTCCAGCCAACCTGATGTTTATCGGAGCACCGACGGGGCAGCTCAAATATCGACTCTCGGAATTGGGGGGAGTGAGACTGATTATCTGACACAATATGATATTCCCCCAGAGTCATTGCCGTCACACCGGCCAACAGCAATAGTGAATCGGCATCCACCAGTTGCTCGTGCTACCATCACTTGAGGGCACAGGAGTCGTGCTTAAGAACCGACAGACTTCCCCGCAA
>JALTOP010000334.1:1499-3745 GCA_027000105.1 Planctomycetaceae bacterium
CGCTCGTTCATCGACCGGGACATCGCAGGCAATGTCGCATTGGTCATCGTCGCAATCGTCGGTTTGATCCAACTCCGAGGAACCGCGTGTGTAAGCCGAAAAGCCCCGGGAGCCGATTTTTTCCTTTGAAAGGCCGGTGTACCAATAACTCTGGTTCAAATTGCCGGTTGCATCGGAAATATCGTTCAACTCCGCAACCACCGCATGCTGGATCTCGGTCAATCCAACAATCAGCCCCAGAACAAGAATTGTCGCAATAAGCACTAACTCAGTCGAAACGACATACCCGGCCTCATCCCGTATTAACGCACTCATGCCCGCCATTCTCTGTAACTCCCGTTTGCAAGAACGCTCGCCTCCTCCAAGTAGAAGCTCACCCACAAAGTCTCACAAAGGCTCGCCTCCAAGGCTTTTTCCCGGAAATGCAACATTCAGCAAAATCCAGCTGAGTTATTATGCGGACATTTACAAAATTTTCAATAGCTGGACGAATAATTAGGCTCGTTTTGACAGGTGGGGCAGAACTGGGGCTATAATTCTTAATTCCTGTTGCCCGTGTTTTGTAAATCGCCCATTTTCTGCATGCTGGAGCTGTTCTTGAACATCTGATAGAGCAAGCATCAGATGCCATGGTCGTTTTCTGCAAGATTTCCAGTGGGAATTGCTATTGTTTGCAATCGAAAATGTCGACCGATTCGTCTGAGTCCGAATCGCACAAAGGAACAGAGCCCCCCGATTCAGCCAGGATATCCGCCAAAGTTGTGATTCTGAATTTTTCTTCAAGAACCGCGATCGCATCGTCCACATTACGGTGCAGAGGGCAAAGGTTTTTCCCGTGAGCTTTCAATCGCAGGGGACATTCATGAATACGTTTGAGCGGGTCAACCGCATTGACAACATCCAGTATCGCGAGTTCATCTGCCTTGACCAGTAGCGTCATTCCGCCCCCTACGCCTCGTTGAGAGTGGACAATCCCCGCTCGAACAAGCGCCTGGAGCACTTTCGAGAGATACGCCGGGGGAACCTGGGTTTTCTTTGCCAATTCACTGGTGCTGCATGATTTGGGCTGTACGTAAGCCAAATGAGTGACCGCCCGTAGTGCATATTCCACTGTTTGTGAAAACACGAAACAAATTCCCCCGAAGAAAAACAGAAAATATAACGCATGCCGTAGCGTAGACTTTACCAGATGAATAATATTATCGCCATCAACACAGGAAATTTCCGCCTTCTAATTTATTATTGCGAAAACGCATGATCTTCACAGGCTGATATTGGATATACCTCTTGTTCAAATTTTCAGCAGGATCCGTTTGTCGTCCCGGTTATGTCGGCCAATGATCTGGAGCAGTTGTGCCGTCTTATGGACGGTCATTTCTTACCTGATTTGCTCAATTTACTAACGAATGAACGAGTTGCGCCGGGATACCTGATAAAATGTGGCAGTTCTGGATTGATGTTGGCGGGACATTTACCGACCTGATCGCTCGAGATTCACACGGCAGGATTCATTGCCACAAAACATTGAGTTCGGGGAAAATCAAGGGGAGACTGAACCGGCTATCCACTCCCGATACGTTGCAGGATCCGTTACGGGTAAATGATCCGGATGATTTCTATCGGGACTTTTTCTTCAGTCTGATTGATGCAGATGGGGAAGCCCGTTTTCGTTCCGCCGTTGTCGCTTCTTGTGGAAACTCTGGAACAATCCAGCTTGCAGATGCGATTCCGAAAGATCTCCGGAAACAAACCGGGATGCACTATGAACTGGAATCCGATGAACAGGCCCCGGTGATCGGGATTCGTTATCTGTTGAGGCTCAAACGATCTGATCCCGTTCCGCCGATTGACATTCGTCTGGGGACAACGCGAGGTACAAACGCTTTATTGGAGAGAAAAGGGGCAAGATGTGTTCTGATCACAACGGCGGGGTTTGCAGACTGCCTGCGAATTGGTAATCAGGATCGTCCACGATTATTCGATCTGGATATTCAGAAACCGGAAATGCTTTTTGAAGCAGTTGTCGAAATTGATGAGCGAATAACGGCCTCGGGCGAGGTTCTGAAAGCTCCAGAGAAACAGGTCGTTTTGTCCCAATTTCAGGAATTGAAACGGAAAGGAATCGATTCAGTTGCTCTTTGTCTGTTGCACGCTTCTGTTCATCCGGAACACGAATTACTCCTTGAACAATGGGCTTCAGAAGTTGGCTTTGCGGAAATATCGGTTTCACATCGTTTGAGTTCCTC
>JALTOP010000335.1 GCA_027000105.1 Planctomycetaceae bacterium
ATCGACATTCACGATCGGGCCGTACTTGTTCATTCCCAGCAATTCCCATGAGCGACAATAATGATCGGCAGTCCAACCACCATCAAGAACATGGGAGAACCCGAAGTAGCGATTGGGTGGTGTTTTTGATGGAAGACTTTGCCACGTCTGTAATTGATCTCGAGGGCCACAAAACATCACCACACGGCTGACTTTCTTGTAGACCGCGAACCGGGCCGAAGTTGTTGACCCGTGTGAACTGCCCGCCATGATGACATCTTCCCAACGTAGATCGTTTCCGTCTTCAGTTAGAAAATAACGCCAGTTGGCCTGTGGATTTTTCCTGTCGAGCCATTTGACGAATTGTGTCGCCCGAACCATCATGGAATCCGGTTTGGCAATCGCGACCTGATCACTGAAATCTTCTCCGGTAGCCGCCTCCAGCCGTACGTTTCCCCGACATGTTTCGCTGACTGGGTTCTCCCGGCATAGTTTTGAAAACCAGGCTCGGGCGTAGTGCACCTGAATGCTGTGCAAGCCGTAACTGGCCAGCCGATCAAAGAGTAACTGATTGGGGGACATCATCCAGATGACGAGTTTCCCACGCGGTTTCACACGGGTGTCGACAGCCGCATTTTCAAGATCCTGAATCTTGCCCGCCGATTCGAAAACGAAACCGATCTCCGGATATTCACGGGTTCTCGGATCGATTTTGCTTGCCCGGGCCGAAAATTTGTAGTACTGCGGATGAGAGTCCTGATAACGAAAGTCCGTTTTCTGCGCCAAAGCAGGTTCAGTCGGAAGACTGAAAATAACAGCGCTCATCAGCATCAAAAAAGTGGTAAAAGAACGGTCTCTGAAACGATCTGTTTTCATCATCTGGCTTTCTGTTCGATAAACTCTCATTGAAAATCCGAACTCAAAATTTTCCATCACGCACTTCAAACTTTGTTGGTTTGCCGTGATACTCACCGCCGTTTTTGACCCAGTCTGCGATCCAGTCGATCATTTGCAACGCGTTGACGGAAGGGTAGGAAAATTGTTGATGCCCTTTTTGACCGTTGTTCAGCAACGCGGTTGGGGCTTCTTCACCGACGATCTGCAGATTTTTTCCCAGTCTTTTCGCCAGCGCCTCGCAACTACGTCGAACAGACAACGTTTCCGGGCCGGCGATATTGAGCACAAAGGGCGGCGTATCTGCATGTTCGAGAGAGGCGATCGCCATCGCGTTGGCATCAGCCTGCCAAATGACATTGAAGGCGCCCATCGTCACATCGACAGGTTGATCATTCCAGATTTTTTGGGCCAGATCAACGAGCACGCCGTATCGCAATTCGCACGCATAGTTGAGACGGAGCAACGAGACTGGCAGCTTGTATTTCAGCGAAAAGTATTCATAAATCCGTTCACGCCCCAGAACCGAGTTCGCATACTCTCCCACAGGAGCGAGAGGATCAGTTTCCTGAGAGCCTCCTTCGCAAATCGGTGTCAACGGATAGACATTCCCTGTCGAAAAAGCTGAGATTCTACTCTGGCGATACCGTTTCATGGCCAAAGCGGGCATGTAGGTGTTCATTGCCCAGGTCAACGATTGGTTGCTGGAAGTTCCGAATTTGACACCGGTCATGACCATCACATTCGGGGCCTCGGGAAGTCTGCCGTAAACATTTTCATCAAGTAAATCAGCCGTGATCGTTTCAATTCCCCATGATTCGAGTTTTTCCTTCAACTGGTTGTTCGAAAAACGTGAAACGCCGATGATTTTTCGCGAATCTCCCGCTTTTTCAGAGGCGATTTTAGCCATCCTGGCCAGTGTCGGCCCCATTTTTCCCCCCACACCGAGAATGACCAGATCTCCTTCGAGACGCGACATCGCCTCGATCAAATAGGCTGGTGGTTGGCTCAATAGTTCATCAAGTTGGTCGACATCCTGAATCGTTTCTGGTCTGCTCATTCTGTTTACGAACCCTTATGCCCTGTCTGATATGCCCTGACTGAAAGTACGAAAGAAAAGCATTTGTTTTTTGAACAGATGGAATGCTTCCAGAATAAACAGGTTTGCTGTTCGTTGCAACATGGTCGGAAGATGGTCACAATCTATGGACTATGGAATGTTGGTTGATGGACAGGCAGAACAGGGCAGGCTCCAAAAAACAGACCCGAACCAGGTTCGATACATGTGGCAGGCACAGATACGAGGCAGATACAGATATTATGAAAAATATGAACGGTACGAAACTTAAGCGATCGATTTGGTTTCACAACAGTTGTCGCGGCAATGCGGTTACTTTTCTGATGGGTGTCGTCATCTGCACGGCAGGGTTTCTGGGGACGGTTGTTGCTGGTGATGAAATCGGCCCCTTCGAAAAGACAGATTGGCCCTGTTGGCGCGGTTTGCATCACGATGGGATTGCGAAGCCTCAACAATCGCCGATGAAATGGAGTGAAACAGAAAACATCGCCTGGAAGGTGGACATCCCCGGTCGCGGTTACGGTTCGCCAATTGTTGTGGGAGGTTCTGTCTATCTTGCCACTGCTGATGAACAGAAGCAGACCCGCTCACTTGTCTGCATCGACAAAATTTCCGGGAAGCAGGTATGGAAGTGTGATGTGCATACCGGGAAAGCGACACCGCCACGCAACAGGAAAGGGACGCAGGCTTCTTCCACGCCTGCATGCGATGGCAAGCGGCTCTTCATCAATTTCCTGCATGATGACGCCATGTTCACCTCGGCAGTCGATTTGGCAGGCAACATTCTGTGGCAAACCCGTATTACCGGGTATGTCGTCCATCAGGGTTACGGTTCATCTCCCGTGTTGTATGGCCCGTTGGTGATTGTTTCTGCTGACAATAAATCGGGAGGAGCGATTGCGGGCTTGAATCGGGAAACGGGAAAAATTGTCTGGAAAGTGAAACGTCCGGAGATGCCGAATTATCCCTCACCAATCATTCTGAAGGCCGCAGGGAAAACTCAATTGATTATGACCGGTTGCGAGCGCGTCTCCAGTTTCGATCCAATGACCGGGAAGGTGAATTGGGAAGTGGAAGGAGCAACGACCGAGTGCGTCACCAGTACCGTTACCAATGGCAGTCTCGTATTCACCAGCGGCGGCTATCCTAAAAACCACGTTTCTGCGGTTAAAGCTGATGGTAGTGGGAAGCTGGTTTGGGAAAACAGGACAAGAGTTTATGTTCCCTCGATGCTCGTCTATCAGAACGCCCTGTTCGCTGTGGCGGATGCGGGGATCGCGCATTGTTGGGAAAGTAACACCGGCAGAGCACTCTGGAAAGGGCGGCTGGCGGGAACGTTTTCGTCCTCTCCCGTTCTGGTGGGAAACAGAATCTATGTCACCAACGAAACCGGAGAAACTTTCATCTTTCGAGCCAGCAGGGAAAAATTCGAATTGCTGGGAAAAAACCAACTGGGGGATGAATGCTTCGCCACTCCCGTTTTCAGCGGGAACCGTATCTATATGAGAGTTGCCAATGAAACGGGGAAAGATCGAATGGAATCGCTCTACTGCATCTCGGAATAGTTTCACATGATCCTGCTCAGGTAACACCCGACAATTATGGAATGGCCTCCGGATGGATTCTGTTTGAAGCGTTCCTGTTCGGTCTATTCAACGGGTTCCGATTTCAATAGGCGGTTTTCCTCTGGCGGGAAACGCAAGACATCAGCCAGTAGGAGAATCTCGTTCGCCATGTCGTCCCAGGAGCGGGTTTCTGAAACGGCGGCACCTTCCTGATAGGATCCATAAAG
>JALTOP010000336.1:0-1024 GCA_027000105.1 Planctomycetaceae bacterium
GCTTTGCCATAACAGGCGAGCTCCTTCCAGATTCAACAACAGTTGCGGCGAGGGGCTGTACTTCAACCAGTACTCCTCGTCTCGAAGCGTGATGCGCGACATTTCCATCGCAAACGGTTGATCCCAGTCGGCAAATGTTTTCGCATCGGTTATTCCTTCAACAAAAGGCGTTAATCCGGGGTCATCAGCCGGAGTTCCTTTCATCTTCAGGATCGCTCCCACGCGGAACTTTTTCTCCAGCTCTGGCAGATCACCCCGCGAACCGACCACATGATATTTAACGACAACTTCATCTCCGACGGCAGCTGCCAAATCTTTGGCGAGCCAATCATTGATCGCAATTTCGCCATTTTGAAGCGGCCTGACCGGATTGTCCTGAACATCGAGTAAAGGCCCGAACGGCGGTTCGGCTGTCAAATTCAATCCGGCTGCAATGCTGTACATCGAATACTTTTTCGGATTGTTCGCATGATGAATTTCATTTACCAGATAAACCAGCACAGGCGAGGCGTCCGTCCCTATTTCCTTTGCTGTCTGTTCTGCCAGTTGCGAGACAGTCTGTTCCAGAATCATCCGTTCCGATTCCAGCGAAAAGTAATTCCGCTGGGGCGATTCAATGAAACGCAAGTACAGATCGTCCAAATCAATCAGTTGTTTCAAAATCTCGTTCGGGCGGGCTGTCAATCCCTGTAAGATGTCTGCGTCTCGATCCGTTGCATACGGTTCGGAAATCAACAGCGAATTCACACGAGCAGGCTTGGCGATACGGTTTCTGCGCGAAGCCGGTTGCTGATCAAGGCCGAGTTCTTTTTGCAGGCGATCCAGATTCACATACGCATTGAGTGGTAATTGCTGATTCGGTTGCAACGAAAACCGACCGAGTGTCGTTTTCGATTCTTCAATATGCGAAACCGTCAACGGAACCTCGATCGTCAATTCGTCCAGGTCGCGTTTACCAAGCAGGGATTCCTGCGGGATCGTCGACGGAACTTTCACGAACAGACTGAGCTTCTCGCCAACAGCC
>JALTOP010000336.1:1034-3730 GCA_027000105.1 Planctomycetaceae bacterium
GACACGCCCCGCGATCGATATTTTCCCGGCCGCTTCTTCTTTCCCGTTTTCCTTCTCATTCCTTTCGTATTGAAGCGTCCCGGTGAGAAGAATGGCGGGGGCGACGACAGTTTTTCGTGTTCCTTCTGCCTGTCCGTTTTCTGGCAGGATCGGCCCTTTTTTCTCGAACTGTGTCGCGAGTTCCTCGCGAAAAAATCGACTGCCTGTCAGGGCGTAATCGACCTGGGCCAGGCGATCGAGCGTCATTTGTCGCAAACTGTACCGGACAGAATCGCCAACCACCAGCGCACCTGCAATGACAGCGGTTCCAATCGCAACGCCAATCATCACCGCCAGATTCGTCTGCCAGAAATAGATAAGGGTTCGAAGAACCAGAGACGACTGTTTCATATGATTATCACTGTTTCACAATTTCGTTCATAATTTTATCGCTGAGAGCGAGGCCTGGGATGCAGGGACGAGCTTTCCATCTTCCAAAACAAGATGACGCGGGAAGCGGGCTGCCAATTCAATCGAATGAGTAACACAAAGCAGCATCGTATTCTGCTCACGAGAGAGTTCGAGCAATAAATCGCCAATCACTTTCGCTGTCGCCGGATCAAGATTCCCGGTCGGTTCATCGGCCAGAACCAATTCCGGTTTGTTGACAAGTGCCCGACAAACGGCGACACGCTGCCTCTCTCCGCCAGAAAGCTGGGCAGGCAACGACTTCAGACGATCGTGCAATCCGACGCGGCTCAACAGTTTTTCTGCCAGTTGTTTCGTTTCACTGGTCACGCCCTCTCCCGCGATGGCAGGGAGAAGGACATTTTCGAGCACGCTCAACTGGGGCAGCAGATCGTGATCCTGAAAGACGAAGCCGATATGCCGATTTCGGAATTGTGTCTGCTCTTTTTCGCTCAGCGACAGAATGTCTGTCCCCAACAGATGCACCTCCCCGGCATCAGGACGATCCAGCGAACTGATCAGATAAAGCAGCGTACTTTTTCCCGAACCGGAAGGGCCGGTAATGCAAACCGCTTCTCCCGGTTGGATTGTCAATTCAAGATCGCGCAAAATCGAAACGGCCACACCAGCCGATTCGTAATTTTTGAACAACCCGCGAACCTGCACCCCCTGCCCTTGTACTCCCTGCCCTTGTGATTGAGAAGGTTCTGAACTCGTTGCCATGATTGACTCCTTTACACGACCGGGAAAATACACAACCGTGAAATCCGCAAACATTCTGCCTGGTTCCATCTCAGCCTGATGGAATGTACTATAGACAATACAAAGCAGGTTATACCAGTCACGGGTGAGTGATTCACTGACCTTCCTCCACGAACAGGGCCGAAAGTAAAATGAAACAGGTTCTCACGGCTATTTCCTGTATCTCGATGTTCTTGCTGGGGCCTCCTATCGTCGCGGCTCAGGAAAGAATACCGGTGGCTGGAATCACGACGTTATACCGCCAGAATACGCATGCAGATGTTCTCATCGGGCGAATCCTGGAAACAGATACCCTTGATGGAAACGGAAAGCAATCGACGCTGAAACTGGTTTCCCTGTATGTGGATCAATTCAACGAAGAAGACACCAGTCGCGGGCTGTGTCGTAAATACAACATTCCCATGTTCAGCCGCGTTCGAGATGCACTTACATTGGGGACGAAAAAACTGGCGGTTCAGGGCGTGATGCTTGTCGCAGAACATGGCGAATATCCGATCTCTCCAACAGGGCAGACGATCTATCCCAAAAAACGTCTGTTTGGCGAAATCTTCAACACGTTCAAACAGACAAAGCAGGTGGTGCCTGTTTTTTCGGACAAGCATTTGGCAGATAACTGGCGAGATGCGATCTGCATTTACGAAACCGCCAGGAAAATGAATGTCCCACTCATGGCGGGTTCTTCGGTTCCTTCCGCATGGCGGTACCCACCCCTGGATGTACGAAAAGGTGCAGAATTGGAGGAAGTTGTCGCTGTTGGTTACGGCCCGCTGGATGCTTACGGCTTTCATGCGCTGGAAATGATGCAATCGCTCGCTGAGCGTCGAAAAGGGGGAGAAAGTGGAGTTTCGCGAGTTCGCTGCGTGACGGGGAAAGATGTCTGGACGGGGAACCATTTCGATCGTGAGCTTCTTACTACCGTTTTGAAAACGCTCAAGGATAAAAAGATCCCGGCTGGGAAACAGGTTGAAGATGTTGTGAAGGAACCGGCGCTGTTCGCGATAGAATATCGGGATGGCCTGAAAGCGTCGGTTCTGATGCTTGATGGGGCCGTGCAGGAATTTGCAGCCGGCTGGAGATATAAAGACCGAACAGAGAGACAAGCCACCCTGTTCTGGTTGCAACCGGTGCGACCGTTTCATCACTTTGCGCATCTATTGAAGGGAATTGAAAAATTCATGCAGACCAAACAGGCTCCCTGGCCAGTCGAACGGACTTTATTGACGACCGGCTTGCTCGATGCGGTTCACATTTCCAAAACAGAAGGAGGCGACTGGATCGAAACTCCGTATCTCGATATTCACTACCGAAGCAACTGGAACTGGTCACAGCCCCCCGCTCCGCCAAAACAGCAGAACGGGAACGAAAATCCGCAGCGGAAATAACTGTAAATCTGCATTCATGCCCTTATCAAATATGCACTCAACTGCACGTAACCGTGAATATTGACAGCACGTAAGTTGTTTTTCCATCGACACATGCTGTATCAT
>JALTOP010000337.1:0-345 GCA_027000105.1 Planctomycetaceae bacterium
AAACTTCAGCAACATTACCAGTTGGAGCAGCGATTCGGGCCTTCCATTTCCCGAAAACTTTTACAGGCCAGACGCGAGGTTCAGCGAGAGAATTGGAACGCTGCCCAAACCGGTTACGAAGCGGCTATCAAACTGGCGTTGCAGGAAAGCCGCGGTCATTTACTGATTGAACTCGGACGGGAAGCTGCGGCTGTCGATTTCCGTATTCATGATTATCAACACGCAGAAAATCTGTTGAAAACAATCTGGGAATCTTCGCCCCTGTTGACGGAAATGGAATCGGTCCATCTGCTTTGGATTTACGCCTTGGGACGGGATTATATTTCAAAACCAACACAACAAAAA
>JALTOP010000337.1:355-3717 GCA_027000105.1 Planctomycetaceae bacterium
AAGCGCTTCAGCAACACCGCCAGCAGTACAAAGACAGAGCGACGCTCGGCGAAGCGACCTGGTTACTGGCTGAATTGCAGTTCGCAAGAATGCAGGTGACCAGGGCACTCGATTTATATCGGAAAATACCGCAAACCGATTCCCGATACCTTGCCGCACAGCTACGCGTTATCCAGTGTTATCAATGGATTCTCCAGCGAGTCAGGGAATTGGGGCAACCGAGTCTTGATTGGCAAAATCGGGCAGTGGAATTTGCCCTGGAGAAACAGAAATTGTGGAAAAACAGGGAGATTCAAAAGCCGGAACAGGCGGAATTGCTGTTGGCGGCCAGTCGGATTCTGCTTGATGCCCATGCCCAGCAAACGACTTTACTGCGACGCGAAATTCAACAGATTCTGAATGTTTCCCGAACAGCGATCGACAAGAGCAGAGACGATCCCGAAGCGCTCAGAAAGTGGGAAAAGGTTTTTCATTCGGCCAGAGCATTGGAGGGAATTTTACTTGTTTCGCGAGGGGAGGTTGATCAGGCAAGGAAGTTGTTTGTTTCCGAAAACAGTTCACTCGGCACGGCGGAAGACCGCCTGTTCATGGCCCGGCAACTCGGAAGTCTTGGCGGGGAAACGCCTCGGGTTCGCCAGATTGTTGCAGAGCTTCTTCTGCTCTTGACGGATGAGCTTAAAACCGGTTCCGATGCCTACAAACGGTTATCGCGACAGCAGGCGATTGAAATTCGGGAACTGCGAGCCGAAGCGTTCGCCAATTCCGGACAGACAACCAAGGCAGTCGCCCTGTATGAACAACTTCTTGAAGAGGCACCAGAGAACAGAAAATACCTGAACCGGCTTTCAACTCTGCTGGAAATGTGTAATAACCGGCAACATTGGGAGAAGGCGTACGCTCTCTGGAAAGACCGGGTTGGCAAGGAAAAACAGGGAACCGAAGCCTGGCTCGAAGCACGCTATCATCTTGCCAGGGCGAGTATCAAGCTGAATCGTCTTGAAGAAGCCAGGAAAATCGTGCAGGTCACCCTTCTGCTTTATCCGAACGTCGGTTCCAAAGACCTGCAAGACCGTTATCGAAAACTGGCAGAACAGTTGAAGCGGTAATTTCCCGCTGTTCTGTTATCATATATCGCATGGTTATTATCACCGGACGGCTTGCGCCGTGCCGCTTGTAATGTCCGGCCGTTACGAGAAAATAACCTCTCGCAAAGACGCGGAGCCGCAAAGGAAAGAAGAAGGTAAAGAGAGAGGGAGGGGAATATTCCAAAGTGGTTCTATTCGTTCTCGCTGATATGGGAACGCCAGTGCGGAAAACTCCCGGCGTCATTGCGGCTTGGTGTGATAACTTTCTCTGTAACCACCAACGGTTAAAGTTTACGAACGATGCGAGTAACTTTTGAAAATCTCATTATGGTTACGGTGGTCAGAACAGACCAGGCGTGCTGGGCTCACCGTGCCTCTGTGGTGCATTTAATTTTACTGCTTGATTTCAGCCGTAGCGACTGTCTTGAAAATCAAGTGACGACTTCATTTTCGTTCCATTTTTTCCGTTCTCAAATCCAGCATCTTCAATCCCTTCCACATTAAAAAAACTGACTGTCCCCTCTGTATTAAGGGAAACAGTTGCGCCGTCCGTCACGGCTTGCATGGATGGATTAAGGCGGCAGTATCTCCAGTGTGGACCAAGGTATTTGTTTGGTCCAGACTGAAGAAACCTGGCCCAGACTGTGCAATGGAAGCGTGACTGAGCAGCTAGCTCCGTTCTTCCGGTAGTATCGCTCCGAATGCTTCACGTAAGCGGCACAGAGCCGGGAAATGGAAACAGACTCGCCGTATTTGTTGAGATTGCCAGCGGACCAGTCAGAGACAATTTCCGCCCACTTTTCGCGGCTTTCCCTGGAATTGAACGCCCCGAGATAGACCATTTTTCCTTTGATGCGAGTGTAAGCCTGACCAGATGCCTTGTGATGAAGATATGAGGGAGCAGCGGCTTTGCGAGCCATGATAACGCCTTTCATTCGCAGCACTTTCAAAGCAATTCAGGGTACTGAACACGCTGAAAGTGTGTAGTAAAGTGTGTAATTACTACCGCATCGCGAAAAGGCGAGTGACGTAAGCCTACGTCCGATAAGAAGTTACGAAGTCGGGATGACAGGATTTGAACCTGCGACCTCTTCACCCCCAGTGAAGCGCGCTGCCAGGCTGCGCTACATCCCGAATTCTGCCTTGTCCAAGGACTACAGTCTACAGGTAAGACACGTTCAGGGTAACAGTTCGCTTATTTGTAGTCAAACCAGAAACAGTATTGACAGGAATCGGGAAATTGGAATCGGGTGCAGAACGCACTCTGCGTCTGGCTACATCGTGCAGTTCCACATAAAAGCGACAAGACATTTTTCACACAAGGAGAAAAGAAGCCAAGGGAAAAGAAGCTAATCACCGAAGTAGCCACAGAAGACACAAGACAGAGAACATCGAGCAAAGCGGAAAACGACTCTCCTGCTCTATTCCGGCTGAGTGGGAAACAGGCCTTGGCGTTCTCCGAACGATTTATCCAACTCCAACACCGCGGCAGGGTCCGAGGCGACCATTTTGATATGAGCCAGATTTGTTTGAGCTGTTCGCTCCTCTTCGACCTGTTCGTTGATAAACCACTGCAGTTCCGTTACGGAAGCATAGGCTCTGCTTTCGAAAGCGAGTTGAAAGATGTCGTTGAGGCTGGCAGAATTCGCCTGTTCCTGAGCCAGAGCCGCCTCAAATATTTCAACAATTGAATTGTATTCCTGACGCGGTTTTTCGATCCCCTTGAGTGTGATCTGAACACCTCGGTCGATAAGAAACTGCTGAATTTTCACGGCGTGCATATATTCTTCCTGCGCCTGTGAATTCAGCCATTTTGCGAAACCGGCAAAATAGTTCTTGCTGCACCAGATGGACATCCCCAAATAGCCGTACCAGGCTGCCAGTTCCTCGTGGATTTGTTCGTTCAGCCGTCTGTAAACTTCCTGTGATGAATCTTTCATAAATAACTCCTGCTGTTACCGGTTCCGATTTGATGTGATTTTCGTCAAACAATAACCGTCGCATGAGATAAACTCAACGGTCAGGAACATAAAATAGACTCACACCACGCAGCTTATGAAAAGACAGAGCCTGAGGGTTGCTGTTGGCCGAGGAGGATGGATACAGGAGACAGATTTTCCCAAGATCCCCATTACCGGATAGCTGTTTCCCAAAAAAAGAAACAGCGCGGACAGAACCTGCAGCCTGCAGGTACTCCTCCGCACTGTCGAAGTCGGTCTCCCGAACATGATGGCAACACATCATGACATATCATGTCGGAATCATTTGTCAAAAGGG
>JALTOP010000338.1 GCA_027000105.1 Planctomycetaceae bacterium
GAGATGCATTCTGCGAAATGTTCAATGTAACCCCGGAAGAGATTCCGCAAATATTGGTAAAGTTAATGAATGGAGAGCCTGAATTGTCAGAAAATGTCTCTCCTGGGAATCTTCCACGCGCAACACACATGTCCGGTAACATCCGTGATGATCAAATCGATGAATATGATGAATATATTGTCCATTCCGAAACAATTTACCAGATCAAGATCAGTCTGAAAGATTTCCAACCGACAATTTGGAGGCGGATTCAAACACCCGACATGCCCTTGAGTTTCCTGAACCATGCTATCCAGTTGGCGATGGGTTGGTATGGCGGGCATCTACATCATTTTGAAATTGATCATGAGTACTTCGGCGATCCCACCATGTTGGATGATGTCGATGATGAGGCTGAAATAAATCTGAGCGATCTGGTTTCGTTAGGCATGAAGCAGAAAAAGTTCATCTATCTTTATGATTTTGGAGATAGCTGGGAACACGAAATTATCATTGAAAAGCAATTTGAATCGACCGAAGACTGGGCACACCCACGTTGTATTGCCGGGGAAAATGCGTGTCCTCCCGAAGATTGTGGAGGCCTTTGGGGATACGCCGAGATGCTGGAAGCACGAAACGATCCGAACAGCGAGGAAGTCACAGACTTCTTCTACCTGGACGAGTTTGACCCCAAGGAGTTCGATGTGGAAGAGGTCAACAGGCGGTTAACTCAGCTCAAGCGAACTCCCTACCCTCCTGAATAAAATGGAGCGATATCTTCGCCCCGGCGGTGCAGGCTGATTCAGCGATGTAAAGCGTGTAGTGCGTCGATCGGAGCGCGACCGAACCGGTGGAGAGTGTCTGTCACGGCGAAGTAGAGGAACATGGCCACAAAAACATGACGACGAAGAACAACGCTGTCCTATCGGTTATCGGAGCCATCTTGTTTACCAGTGGGTATCGTCTGCTTCTGGTGTTGATGCTTGTGCTCTGTTTTACCTGTTCTTCGTTGAACGCCGATGAGCGGCCGAACATCATTCTTTGCATGGGGGATGACCACGGCTGGGAAGAGACCGGCTACAATGGGCATCGGTTTTTGCAGACCCCGGTGCTGGATGAAATGGCCAGGCAGGGGTTGCGGCTTGATCACTTTTATGCGGCTCACCCTTCCTGTTCGCCAACGCGGGGCAGTGTTCTCACCGGCAGGCATCCGAACCGGTACGGAACGTTTATCGCCGGGTGCTCGATTCGTCCGGAAGAAATTACGATCGCCCAGTTACTGAAAAAAGCGGGTTACGCTTGTGGACATTTTGGCAAGTGGCACCTTGGCCCGGTAAAAGCGAGTTCTCCGACGAACCCGGGAGCAATGGGTTTCGACCAATGGGTTTCACATGACAACTTTTTCGAAATGAACCCGTTCCTCTCACGCAATGGTGGCCCTCCGGTTCAGTTCAAAGGGGAAAGCTCGGCGATCGTTGTTGATGAGACAATCAAATTTATTAAACAATCCCGAAAAGAAGGGAAACCGTTCCTGGCGGTGGTCTGGTTCGGTTCGCCTCATGAGCCATATAGTGGACTCCCCGAAGATCTTGCTCTTTATGATAATTTGCCGCAGGAGTATCAACAGAAAATGGTGCGGCTGACATCGAATAAAACCGGATTGCAGGTGAAACGCCCGCTGCGTGAAGTGTTGCGGGAACGGTTCGCGGAAATCACCGCGATGGATCGAGCCATCGGTACGCTGCGCGATTATCTGCAAGGCGAAAATTTGCGGGACAACACGCTGTTCTGGTACTGTGGCGATAACGGAACGCCTCGCAGCGGCTTGGCAACTTCCCCGTTTCGCGGTCAAAAAGCGTATGTCTATGAAGGCGGAATACGCGTGCCCGCCGTCATCGAATGGCCCGATCGCATTCCTCAACCGTTCGTCAGCGATGTGCATGCCGTGACCAGCGATATCCTGCCGACGCTCTGTTCCATTCTCGATATTCCTGTTCCTTCCCGTCCGATAGATGGCATCGATCTTTCCTGTTTACTCGATGGGAAAATGAAGCAGCGTCCCAAGCCGATCTGCTTCTGGAAGTTCGATTTCAAACATGAATTACAAAGCCATCTGGAAGACTATATCGATCCGGAACTGCAAAAAGGAACGACGCCGCTGGTCAAGCTGGGTAATGGAATTCCCACACGCAACTTCCGTAACTTTCGGCATCCAACAATCACGGCAGAAGATTATTCGGGGCCGCGAGCCATCGTCGACAACCAGTACAAACTGGTCATTCACCCCAAAGGAAAAGAGAATCGAATTGAACTGTTCGATCTGATCAACGACCCGGCGGAAAAACGGAATCTGCTTGAAGTGCATCCGGAAATCGCCAAACATCTCGAACAACAATTACATTACTGGCAGCAATCAGTTCTGAAATCCTTGACAGGGGCGGATTATCGATAGCCGATAGTTGACACGCGACAGCCTGCAGTTGCGGTGCGAGGCTTGAACTGCGCAACTGCTTGTGACGTCGATCAGTTGGCGATTATTTCCCTGTTCGGCTTATTCCAACAAATTCTCGCCAGCAGTAAATCGCCTTTGGCTCCTGCTTTGGGGATCCATTCGCCAACGGTCACGCAGGATTCATCGGGGCTGAGATTGGTAACATCGAAATTCCCCATTAATGCCACGTTATCGGGGTCATTGATTCCATCCCCCACCAGAGGGAGCACGACCTGTTCCGTTTCGCGAATCAGGCAGAGTTTTTCAGGATCGACTCTCGCGCCCCAGAGCGGTGCGCGCCAACGGATGACATTTTTATTGGACTGATCTTCTCTTGTGTAGACAAGAAACAGGCCGTCTGAATGTGTCAACCAGTGTTGTTGCGTGGTCGACATGCCGATCGGCTTGCCATCGTCCCAGGCCCAGGCAGTTTTCTGTCTGTAATTCAAGCCGTCCTCACTGACCGCGACATAGCCATGCCCATCTTCTGCGCGAATGGTCATGAAAAACCGGTCTTGAAATCGAGTGACAGAAGGTTCAAGCAGGCCGCGCCCGACGTTGTTTTTCAACGCGGGGCCAACTTCGAGGACGTTCAATTCGTGGCCATCAAAGGAACAGCGCACACCTGCCACCATGCGGTTTTTGGAGTTGGGGCCGAAGGTAAAGGACATCATGATATCACCATTGGGCATGACGATTCGCTGTCCGCAGTTGTTGCTGTATATGAATGAACCCCGCGGATCGTCCCATTTCAGAATTTTCCGCTGCGACCAGGAACCATCTTTTTGGCGAACTGCATAAACCGGGTAACGGGCCAGTTGATCGCCTCTGGCAAAACGGGGGCCACGATAAAACACGACGTGTCCCAACGAGAGGACGGTTCCTGTTGGTGGATGAAACTGAGGCACCACATCGCACACACCAGCCATCAGTCCTTTGTGCCCCTGTACCGGGTCACGCCCCAATGAAGGGATCGGCTGTGGTTTGGTCCAGGTTTTCCCCAAATCGTTCGATTCACTCCAATGAACCGGCCCGAAATAATCGGAACCGCCGATCACCTGCATATTCATCAATATTTTTGCCGAGCCATGTTGATTGGGAATCAGGCAGCAACGAGGATGAAACCATGTTTGCGAAGAACCATCCCGATTGCGTCGAATGGTTTCCTTCGTGATAGACGCAATCAGACGGCTTCGTCTGTTTTGGGCCGGTGCCGCGC
>JALTOP010000339.1 GCA_027000105.1 Planctomycetaceae bacterium
GCACTGTTGCGGTCTCCGCCGCTGTGGTGATTGCTACGGTTGCCCAGATTGCTGGAACCACGAAAGCGAGTGACTGGGCCGATATCTTCCCTGCCGGTGCACAGGTGACGAAACTGGCTGACGGGTTCAAATTTACCGAAGGGCCGGCCTGGCATCCGGACGGCTTTCTGCTTTTCACAGATATTCCCAATGAGCGGATTGTCAAATACGCAGCCGGCAAGCTCTCCGATTTTTATGCCCCTTCCGGACGCTGTAACGGTTTGATGTGCGATGCTCAAGGTTTCGTCTATGCCTGTCAGGGGGGGACCGGGCGTGTTTTGATGTTGAACGCGGACGGTTCGCTCAACAAGGTCATCGCCAAAGAATTTCAGGGAAAGCGATTCAATCAGCCGAATGATCTGGCGCTGGATGCGGATGGGGGGCTTTATTTTACCGATCCCTATTACGGCGGCGATCAGAAACTGCCCCAACCAATGATGGCCGTTTATTACATCGACGCTCGTGGACATGTCAGCCGGGTGATTGATACCCTGAAACGTCCCAATGGGGTCACCGTTTCACCAAACGGGAAATGGCTGTACGTGGCAGAACCGAATCTTGGGCAGATTTATCGGTACCCGGTTCTTTCGCCGGGCAAGTTGGGATCCGGGAAAATGATTTTTCAGGGGAATAAAGAATTGGATGGTCAGGGCGGGCCGGATGGCATGGCTCATGATATCCGGGGGAATTTGTACGCCACGTACAAGGGGATCGTCGTGATCGATCCTGACGGGAAAGCTCTGGGACGCATTGCAACGCCCGAACAGCCAGCCAATTGTGCCTTTGGTGGCAGCGACAACAAAACGCTTTATATCACCGCTCGCACCGGGCTTTATAAAATTGATCTGAAAATCCCCGGGATGCCTCTACAGAAAACAGGGCCGATTGTTGCGCAAGTTGAACAGAAAGTTCCGGCTCGGAACAAGGGGCTTCAAGTGCGGCCGGTTTCCGCGAAAGAGACGAAAACCAATACGGTGAATCTGCAGGGGCTTGTTTTGCAGATTCCTGAAAACTGGAAATCGGAGCGTCCCAGTAACCGGTTACGTTTGGCCCAGTATTTGATCCCGGCGGCTGAAGGTGAAACTGCGAAGACGGAATTCGTCGTTTTTCCTCCATTTGGCGGTTCGGTGGATGACAATCTCGGTCGATGGGTTCGGCAATTCGATACAAAAAACTTAAAGATGAAAACGGTCAAAGGGAAATCGAAGCAGGGGGTTTATTACCTGCTCGATATTTCCGGCACGTACAAGAAGCCGGATGGCCCTCCATTTTTACGCAAAACGATTGATGCTCCCGATCATCAGATGTTGGCCGTCATCCTGAACCTGCCCGGCAAAGGAAATTTCTTCCTGAAAATGGTCGGGCCACAAAAGACTGTCGCCAAACAGGTGAAAAATTTTCGCAACAGTTTTGGCGCCCAAGCTGAAAGCGAAAAAGAGTATCGTATCAAAAACTGAAGCCAGCGTTATTCCGCAAGGCTGATGGATGTTTTCTGTTTGGGAATTTTTTACTCCGGAATTTTTTTACTGCTCCGGAATTTCTGTTTGAGCCTGAGTGAAAGTTTCCATTCTGTTCGCGATCTGGTCTGTTCGCTTGCTGACAGGGCAGGGAGTGTCGAAGTTTGAAAATGGAGAATTGTCGAAATGAGTCAATCGAGGATACTGATCCTGGCCGGCGATTACGTTGAAGATTATGAAATCATGGTGCCCTTTCAGACGCTTCTGACATTGGGCTACGATGTCGATGTGGTCTGCCCGGAGAAAAAAGCGGGCGATCAGGTACGAACCGCCGTTCATGATTTCGAGGGCGATCAGACCTACAGTGAAAAGCCCGGTCACAATTTTACGCTTAATGCAGATTTCGATTGTGTCGTTGAATCGAACTACGCCGGGTTGTTGATTCCCGGCGGGAGAGCGCCGGAGTATCTGCGACTGAATGAACGCGTACTGGAAATTGTAAGGCATTTTTTTGATTCGTCCAAACCGGTTGCAGCGATTTGCCATGGCGTGCAGTTGTTGAGTGCAGCAGGAGTTTTGAACGGGAGACGCTGTACCGCCTATGCGGCTTGCGGCCCGGAAGTCACTCTTGCGCAGGGCGAATTTGTACCGGTGGAAATGGACGACGTTCTGGTTGACGGAAATTTGGTGACATCACCCGCGTGGCCTGCCCATCCTGCCTTTCTGCGGGCGTTCGCTCAACTTCTCGGTGCGGAAATCCGACTGTGATCAGATTGGGCATTATTGGGGCGGCTGGTTCCTGTTTCTCGAAACGCTATCTTCCCCTGTTCAATCGCCTCGAAGCGAAGGTTCGAATTGTAGCCGTCTACGATTCCGTGCTCGTTCACGCATCGCGGGTCGCTTCCCACTTTGATGCCGAGGTTTCCTGTTCATTTCAGCGTCTTGTGGATCGCCCGGATATTCATGGCTTGATGATGCTTTCGCCTGTCTGGTTCGGTCAGCTTCCTCTCTGTGCAGCGATGTTGAAAAACAAACCGCTATTTTGTTCTGTGGCTGTCTGGGACAGCTTCGGGCAGAAAAAGTTATTGGAGGCGGTGTATCAGGAAACCGGTGCGACGGTTGTTGTTGAAAGTGAATGCAGATATTGGCCTTCTATATTGAGAGCGTGTGAATTACAGGCGACCCGCTTGGGACAGCCACGCAGTCTGATTTGGCAATGGCCGTTTTGTGATCGCTTCGAGGACGAAACTCGCAAAAAAATGATCTCCGCAATGCTCGATGGCATCTCTTTTTTGTTGCAGCGCACCCGCATCAGGCAAGAAGACTCACATCAGAGACGGATCCTGTTTGAAGCACCTGGCAACGATGAAAACGGTTCGATCCCCGTTTCGATTCGCTTTCCGCACGGAGGTGATGCAGACAACTTTCTGCTGAGAATGGAGTGTGAACGCGGTTGCTGCGACATCAAATCCGCACAGGAAATCAACTGGCGAGCAGGGACGAAACTGCAGCGGGATCTGCTGCTTGAGGAGGAACTCCCCCTGAGCAGGCAGATCGACCATTTTTGCAGGCATGTTTCTGGAGGATTGATTCCGTTACACGGAATTGCCAACGCGTTATGGAACGATCGCCAAACTGACTGGCTTCAGGAGCGATGGGGCAATTTCGATGAGCCCGAACCTGGGTAGTGTTCTCGTGTATCGTATTTATTCCATCTCCTGCCCTGTGGGCAGTTTTTAATCAGCAAAACGGCAAAACATTTTGAATCCGGTTGATATTTGAAGTTGAATCTTTGCTGAAGCCTGTTACAGTTCACGGTTTGAGGATTGGAAGTCGTTGGTGGGTGTTGTTTTATTTGATTGAAAATCCTTGTTTGGGGTGGGATGTTCACTCCCAGTGTCACTGTTTAATTTTGTTGAAGGTTTTACTGGATGTCGATTACGAAAGAGAAGAAGCAGGAGTTGATTGGCGAGTTCAAGCGATCCGAAGGTGATACAGGTTCGCCGGATGTGCAAATTGCGGTTTTGTCACATCGTATCAAGGAATTAACGGAGCATTTGAAAACTCATAAAAAGGATTTTGCCAGCCGTCGTGGGCTTTTGATGCTGGTTAGCCGTCGCCGTCGTTTGCTTGATTACGTCAGACAAAAAGATCCGGGGCGGTATGCTTCGTTGATCGAGCGGCTGAAT
>JALTOP010000340.1:0-782 GCA_027000105.1 Planctomycetaceae bacterium
GGCTGTTTACCCTGTTTGTGATGTCGATCCGGAAAGTGAACCCAACCATTATTGTTCGTTGTAAAATCATGGCTGTCCAAGCGGGCTTGACGCACATTTTCCCCATCAGCACGCGTGATCTGGAAGCCCATTATTTGGCCGGCGGGAATGTTCCGAATGTGATTCGTGCCTTGATTGCCGCCCATCGGGCCAATATCGACCTCGATTGGGTGACTGCTGCGGCTATTGATTTGGCTGGGCGGGACATTCTGGATGCGGTTCGAACCTCAGTCAACCCGATTGTGATCGACTGCCCGGATCCCGCCAAATCGGGGGCTGCAACGTTGGATGCGGTTGCAGCAGACGGAATCCAGCTTTGTGCCAGGGCGCGCGTTACCGTGCGAACCAACCTGCGCCAGTTGATTGGGGGAGCGACCGAAGAAACGATTATTGCCCGTGTGGGGCAGGGAATTGTTCAGGCGATCGGCTCAACCAAAACGTACGCATTGGTTCTGGAAAATCCCGATTTTATTTCCCAAATTGTGCTCGATCAGGGGCTTGAATCCCAAACTTCTTTTGAAATTGTATCGATTGATATTGCCGACATAGATGTTGGGGAAAATATTGGTGCCCGCCTGCAGGCTGACCAGGCTGAAGCGGACATGCGGGTTGCCCAAGCCAAGGCGGAAGAGCGCAGAGCGGCGGCCAAGGCTCGTGAGCAGGAAATGATTGCGAAAACGCAGGAAAACCGCGCAAAAGTTGTGATGTCTGAAGCTGAAGTTCCTGAAGCGATCGCCCAGGCC
>JALTOP010000340.1:792-3297 GCA_027000105.1 Planctomycetaceae bacterium
TTCAAAGTGCAAGCAGGCGGTTCACACAGATGGGACGAGCGACAACGGGGCGGATTGCGGAAATGGGTGTTCATTTCCAGGACCGAAAAGAGCACTCATTACGGTTTTGCCCATCAAGGCGCGGAAGAGCGCTTCGAGAGGAATGCGTTGACATGAACGGTTTCATCACCATCGTTCTGATAATCATTTCGGTTATTGGATGGATCCATAATGCCATGAATGAAAACAAGAAAAAGGGAAAGGCGGGGCGTGGCCAGCAACGTCCTCAAGGCAAACGACGCCTGCAGGATGAGTTGGAAGCTTTTCTCAATGAGTTGCAGGGGCAAAAACCTGAACGCCAGCCGAGGAGGCAACAGCAGAGAAAGCCCCAACGTCCGGTTGGTCATCAGAGGAAGCAGCAAAGCAGAAAACGCGGACGCAGTGAGTCAAAAACGACTTCTGGGTCAACACGCAAGTCCGCTTTCTCAACCAGGCAGTCATTGGAGGCTCGTTCGTCCTCAGTACAGAAGGGGAAACGTCGTTCCGTATTCGAGGACGAAGCTGCTGACCACGTTGGATCAGAGGACTTGGGAAAGGAGTTGGAAGAGCATGTTGAACAGTTCAGTTCCCACCACCCGGGGACTCTGGTCGATGAACTGAAAAATGAGGGAGAAGTCTCGCAACTGGCGATCCCGAAACGACATGCCTCTGCGAGGCGGAATCTGTTCGAGCTGCTTCATTCCACGAATTCCCTTCGTCAGGCAGTGATTTTGAGTGAGATATTCCAGCCTCCGATCAGTCAGAGAAGACGCGACTGATTTTTGAATTGATTTCGAATTGATGTTGTGCGTCTCTCATCCGGAGAGCGGGCAGCTTTTTCTGATTCCAGACTGTTCGATAATTCGTTTTGCGTTATGATTGAGGGGCTCGAACGCCATCAGCTTGATTGCCGTCAACTTGGCCGCCGTTGTGAGGTTGAATAGCCCGAGGCATTTGCGGGCTGATTGTTTTCGCTGTTGGATTGGGCATGCTTGGTAGTGAATAATTTTGGGGAGGCCTCGGTGTTTCCTTTTTCCGGGTAGCTTGAAAATATGCAAAGTGATTCGCAACAGGCTCATTCTTCAGGCTCGTCTGTCGTCAGTAACCAGATTGAGGCAGAAAAGGAGAAGCTGAAAAGTCCCAAAGCGACAGAATCGCTGTTTGTTTTACTGCTTTCGGAACGATTTGAAGTCAGGGGATCTTCCACTCAGACTCTGCTGTTGGCACAGTATCTGTCTGATTACGGAATCCGCTCAGCAATCCTGACACCCAGCGCTGAATTCATCTCGCCAGAACGCCGTCAGGCTCTTGAGATTTACGAATATCGCTACCTGGATTTCCCTTTGGCAAAGCGGATCATCCTGAATTTTATCGAGCAGGATTTTTCGGATCCCAAACCTGACTTGATTCATATACAATCCCGCCGCATGCTATCGGACGGGATCAGACTGGCCAAAAAATGGAACTGCCCCTATCTGTTGACCATTCACGATTACATTCCTGAAGGGGAAGTTCTCAATTTCGACACAGAGCATGGTTATAAAATTATTGCAGTCAGTTCATCTGTCAAATCGGAGTTGTTGACCCAGCCGAACATTACGGGAGAGATGGTGACGGTCATTCATAGTGGGGTTGAGCAGATTCCGGATGAAAAAATCAGGCCTGTTCTCGCTCCGGATTGTACTCCCGTGATTGGAACAGCCGGCCCTTTGGAACAGATCAAGGGAGTCTCCTTTTTTCTCCATGCGGCTCATGAGGTTCTGAAGACCTATCCGGATCTGGAGTTTCTGGTGGCGGGAGCGGGGCCGGAGGAAAACAGGCTTCGACGGCTTGTCCGCTCGTTAGGGATAGAAAAGCATGTTACCTTTGTTTCGAATTTGTACGGATTCCGGGAATCTTTACGGGCCATGGATATCTTCTGTTTGCCATCGTTGCAACAGGGGTTGGGAACAATCATGCTCGAAGCGATGGCCTGCGGCCGTCCCGTCATTGCCAGTTGTGTCGGTGGTGTTTTCTCTGCAATAACCAACAACGAAACCGGTTTGCTGATCCCCCCTTCTGATAGTGATGCCATCGCCGAGAAACTGTTGATGCTGTTGAAAGATCCGGAATTGGCCAGAAAAATCGGGAACGCGGGAAAAGAGCATGTCCGGAAAAATTTCCGAATCGATCAGACTGTCAGGCGGGTTGCCGATCTGTATCGTTCCTGCATGGCCCATTTTTCACCGCAGGAAGATTCCTAGTGCTGCAAACAGCAATTGATATGTCATGCGGGGCCCTTTCCTGCTTGATTGATTTATGAAATGAAACGCTTTGGGGGGCGATTTTGAGTTTGTCCGGAAGGGCCTGGCTTGTAAAAAATAAATTCACGAAAATCCGGAGATTGAATCATGTTAAAAAATGGCATTTTTGTGCTGACCGCTTTACTGATTATCAATTCGTCACCGCTCTTTGCCCAGCAGGTTCTCAAGTTGTGGCCTGCAGGTG
>JALTOP010000340.1:3307-3660 GCA_027000105.1 Planctomycetaceae bacterium
GAAAAGCGGAATGGGGCAGCGATGGTTATCTGTCCGGGCGGCGGCTTCAACCTGCTGGCGTGGGACCTGGAAGGAACCGAGGTGGCAAAGTGGCTTAACGGACTGGGAGTGACCGGAATTGTCGTTAAATATCGGACTCCAACACGGGACCAGCCGAAGAAGTGGTTGATGCCGGTGCAGGATACGCAGCGCGCGATCAGCCTGGTTCGTCAACATGCGCCAGAATGGAATTTGAACAAAAACAGGATTGGAGTCCTCGGCTTTTCCGCTGGTGGGATGACAGCTGCCCTGTCAGCTCTGTCGGAAAAGCGAGCGTATGCCGCCCGTGACGAAATCGACAATCAGTTGTACAT
>JALTOP010000341.1 GCA_027000105.1 Planctomycetaceae bacterium
AACAGATTGATACGGGGATCCGGATCACCGCAAAGATCTTCATCACTCGAATAAGTCAACTCCTTCTGAGCCGATTTCGATGCGATTTTCGCCAATTCTTTCGCTTCTCCGGAGGCAATCGGCTTGTATCCGTATTCAATCGCCCAGTAATCGTAGGGACCGATTGTTTTTGGAAAGTAATCGCCCTGTTTCTTTGGATCGAGTGCGAAGTTTGCCGGGACATAATCCATGACCGAACCGGTCATTCCCTTGCTCGAAGTGACCTTGGGATCGTTGATCTGCTCCAGTGTCAACATGGTACTCGCTTTGAAATTGTGACGCAGACCGAGCGTGTGGCCCACCTCGTGCATGACAACTTCCTTAATCGCCTGTCCGACATACTCCTCGGGAACCTTTCCTCCAGGAGCGGCCCCGCGAATAGCAAGAATCGAAGAAAGCATCGTCAATTGGCGTTGAATACCTGGCCCCATCATGCAGCAATTGCACGGTTGACGCGAATTCATCCAACCCGGCTGCATGGGAAAGCGGGACGCCAGGGCGTGTTCCGGCTGTTCTCTGGCCAACTGCTGATACTGTTCGTAAAGCAGTTCCATCTCACGGGAACGGCTTTCCATTTCCGGTACCTGTGAAGCGAACAGTTTGAGAAATGCCCTGCGATTCCCCGAGGCGAGTATTTCCAACCCCTGAGGAATACCGACGGTGCGAACGTAATCCTGCCGATAGTAACGCACCATGCTTTCATCGAAAACGATATCTGCATCGAGAATCTGACCTGTCTTCGGATTCACTCGGCTTGGCCCCATCGCAAACCCTGCTGAGGTGGTGATCCAGCGGAACGTGTTATAGCGAATATCCTCCGCATCGAAATCATCACTCGATTGCTGATCACGACATTCGATCGCCTGCTGAAAGCCGATCCTCTCGAATGCCTTGTTCCATTCCAGAATCCCTGCCCGCACAAACGGACGATATTTGCGAGGAACTGTTTTTTCGATCCAGAAAATAATCGGCTTCTTGGGAACCGACAGTTTTGCTGAAGGGTCTTCTTTTTCCAAATGCCAGCGGTTGATGTACCGTACTTTCGGAGTCTCGTTGACATCCTTCGAAAAATCATTCGTCGTGCTGAGGAAATATCCGATGCGATCATCCGCCAAACGCGGCTTGTAGGAAGACGCCTCCAGTTTCGACAGCCCGTAATGCAAAACAATCTGGGTGCCACGCGGATCGGGAACCGGATTGTCACTGCCATGCAGGGCGGAACGTCTGAATGAAGCACTGAAAACAGCCGCCACTTCAATCTCGATATTCTTCGGAAACGCTTTTACCTTGAACCACGTACTCCGTCGCGGATCGGGACGCACACCGATACCAGCCAGATCATCCATGAACAGATCAGCCAGGTTGACCAATACCGATGCTCCCCCACTTTTTTCACTGCGAATCGGCAGCGCTTTGATAATGCTGTCGGTGTAGGATGTCTTTACCGCTTCAGCCTGCGGTGTTCCTGCCGCTGCCTTGAATTTGATGTTCCGCCGAACGACGAGAATCCGGTCAGACGATCTTCTGAAACTGATGATCCACTGATCGCCAAAATTCAGCGTATCGCCCCCCAGAAACATCATTCCCGCTCCATGAGCAATCGAGATCGGCAGGATGAATTCCTTATTGTAATTCGCTTTACTGATCTCCATGTAAAGCTTCTGTTCTTTTTCACTGTAATATAGGGGCATCAAACCAGGCATGACGGTCAGGCCTTTGGTCACCTCCGCCCAGGCCGGATATGTTTTGGCTTCCGCCTGGAGCACCGGCATGAACAGCCCGCCGAACAAAGCACACAGGACAACTGCTTTTGAAGTGATCAAAAGCATGACAGATTTCCCTGGTCGATTCATATTAAACTCCTGCATTGGCGATTTCCGGGAACGGGACGACAAACATTCCTGCTTGAAATGCTTGAATCACTTGAATAATTGAAGAAACAGAGGCAACTGACGCCCTGTAGTCAATTTTCATACAGTGAGGATATGGCGAAAGCTGGGCAAAATCAATAAACTGTAGCGGCTTCGCCTCACTTTTGCCGATGCTCTGCAGGATTGAGATGATTCGTTGATTTTACGCAACAGACCAATATTATCAGAGCCAAGCCGAATTCCTCAGCTTAGAACCTGTTAAGCCTATCCCTGTTTCGTTAGTATCTCTGTTTTTCCAATTGACGGCCCGGCCGATTGCAAATTCCGATTTTGAATCGAGCAGGCCAGACAAGTCACACTAGATAATACATGTGTTCAGGTATCTACGGCATGGCAGATTTACAACCGTTGCGCGTGGCGATCGTTGGTTTGGGGACAGTCGGTTCCGGCGTTGCTAAAATTTTGCTTGAAAACTCTCAGCATATTACCCGGCGCAGCGGCAGGGAAATTGACGTCGTCTTCGCTATCGTGCGTGATCCGACCAAGCCACGAGGTGTCACTTTACCTGAAGGCGTTCTGGCCACTTCGTTCGAATTGATGGAGTCTCCGGAGATCGATGTCGTTTGCGAATTGATCGGCGGCACAACTACTGCCGGTGATGTCGTTCGACAGGCTCTCAACGCCGGCAAACATGTCGTAACTGCCAACAAGGCTCTGTTATGCGAACAGGGAGACGAGCTTTTCCAACTGGCCAGGGAAAAGGGGAAAACGATCTGCTTCGAAGCGGCTGTTGCCGGCGGAGTTCCTGTCATCGAGGGCCTTTCACAATCGCTGGCAGCCAATCAGATTCAGTCCATTGAGGCGATCGTGAACGGAACGAGCAACTTCATTTTGACTGAAATGCTCGATCACCAATCCAGTTACGAGAACGCCGTCGCCCGGGCACAGGAAAAGGGTTATGCAGAAGCAGACCCGACCATGGATGTCGATGGAACCGATGCAGCCCAGAAATTGACGATCCTGGCTCAACTCGCATTCGGCACCAAGGCTTCCCTCAATGATTTTCCGCGTCAGGGAATCGACAAACTGAAACTGGCCGATCTGAAATACGCCGACGAACTCGGATACCGTGTCAAGTTGCTTGCCGTTGCAAAAAGAAACGGCGAATTTCTGGAGCTGCACACGCAACCGACGTTAATCCACGACAACCTGCCCATGGCCGCCATTTACGATGCCTACAACATGATTGAAATTGAAGGTGACGCCGTGGGGAAAACCTGGTTTTCCGGCATGGGGGCCGGGCAGATGCCGACAGCCTCCGCGGTTGTTTCCGATCTGATCGATCTGGCCGTCGGCCGGGCTCAACAGACATTTCCGCTGCTCGATTTGTGGGGGCAAAGCGAATCGCTCCGCATCCTCCCAGCCGAAAAAATCGAACGACGATACTACCTGCGATTCCACGCAATCGACCAACCCGGCACGATCTCTTCCATTGCGACGATTTTGGGAAATCACGAAATCAGCATCGCCTCCTGTATTCAACACGAATTTGAAATTCACCCGGCCGATTCCGGAGAAGGCAAAGCTTCGATCGTCCCCTTTGTTGTCATCACCCACACAACCACCGAAGGGCAAATGCGCGCTGCGGATGAAGAACTGATCCAGTGCGACGCGATCGAACCGGACTATCTCCGCTTGCCCATTCAGGATTAGCTCCCGCCATCTGCAATTCCGCAGTAGTCCCTGGTAGTCCTTGAAATCGTTGCCGACAATCCTGGGACGAACAATTCATCTGCTTGGGTCGAGCAACTCAACTGTCTAACGATACGACTGGCAAACGACAGGGCCTGGGTCTTTTAGTCGAGAACGGCTCGACTCGTTTGACTCTTCTCTCCAAAAAGCTGAAGATGGATCAGTCGACTTTCAGATGCGGCCCAATACGGTACGGCAAGATGCGGCGACCGAATCTGATACATGGTTCGGGAGCATCCGAAAAGCGTATTTCAATTACTACAGCACGACTGACAGCAGGAGTCTTTTCAATGCGATCTTCCTTCGGAAATATTTTATCGTTCAGTTTGATCCTCGGCGGTTTTCTGCTTCTTCCTGGCAATTTAACAGCCGAGGAAAAGCTGACGCCTATCTTTGACGGGAAAACACTGGATGGCTGGGTGCAAAAAGGTGGGAAGGCAAAATACAATGTTGAAGATGGCCAAATTGTCGGAACCAGCGTGACCGGGACGCCTAACAGTTTTTTGACCACCAAAAAGCATTATCGAAATTTCATTCTGGAACTCGATTTCTTTCCCGACGCTGTTTTGAATTCGGGCGTACAAATTCGCAGCAACGTGTACGATGAACCCAGAACTTACAGATGGAAAGACAAAAACGGTCAGGAGAAGTCCCAGGTTGTTCCAGCTCACCGGGTACATGGCTATCAGGTTGAAATTGACCCCTCCCCGCGCGCATGGACAGCCGGTATCTATGATGAAGCCCGCAGAGGATGGCTCAACGATCTGAAACAGAACGAAGCCGCCCGCAAAGCATTCAAAAAAGGGGAATGGAACCATCTGCGCGTCGTTGCCAACGGCGATTCCATCAAAACATTCCTCAACGGTGTCCCTGCCGCTGACCTCAAAGACGATATGACATCTTGCGGATTCATTGGATTGCAGGTTCACAATTTCAAGGAAAACGGACACCAGATCCGCTGGAAGAATATTCGAATTCAGGAACTTCCGTAAGACTCTGCTCGCACCGTTGACGCTGTTGATCCGCCAACAGCAGTTGACACTGTTGCCTGGCGGCCGGAATCAACGCTCGGGAGGTCGGTATGCCCATAATGAATTCGCTTGTCGTGACAGGAAGATACCCGATGACAAGATCGGTTCAGGCCGTTCTTGTTTCGTTAATCTTGTTTTGCTTCTTTCCGGTGAGCGTGTTCGCCGGGAAGGGACTGCCGCAGCGACCGAACATTCTCATCATCACTGCGGATAATCTCGGTTATGGAGATCTGAAGTGTTATAACCCGGCTTCTCCCATCTACACCCCCAACCTCAACCGCCTGTCTGCTCAGGGAGCCCGGCTGACCGCGTTTTACACCGCATCCCCCACCTGCACGGTTTCGCGGGCCTGCCTGTTGACCGGTCGGATTCCGCAAAGACATGGTCTGGAAAAGCAGTTGGCCGGACTGAAAGGCAATTATGGCATCGGTTTGAAACAGTCCGAAATTCTGATCCCGCAAATCCTCAAAACCGCTCCTGTCCCTTATGCGACGGGCTGTTTTGGAAAATGGAATATCGGTTTCGCCCCAGGTTCTCGACCGACCGAACGCGGCTTTGATGAGTTTATCGGCCACGCGTCCGGAAATATCGACTACTATCACCACATCTACTCAGGCAAACACGATCTGTTCAAACAGACGCGGGAACTTCACGCCGATGGGAAATATTCGCCGGAACTGTTTGCCGATTCCGCGATCGATTTCATTAAAAGGCATTCGGAACGCAAACAGCCCTGGTTCTGTTATCTCCCTTTCAACTCGCCCCATTTCCCCAATGCGAGAAATAAAAAACCTGGCCAACCGAACCGCTGGCAGGCTCCCGATTCTGCTTTTGAACACTACTCCTTTTCCCCGGATGAAACCGATCCGCTGAAACGATACTACGCGGTTGTCACTGCGTTGGATTTTGAAATCGGGAGAGTGCTGGCAAGTTTGGAGTCCGCGGGCGTGGCAGAAAATACATTCGTCTTCTTCTTTTCCGATAACGGAGCATTTCGGCTTGGTCGCAAAGGCCTGGATGTCGGCTCCAATTTTCCGCTTCGTTCCGGCGGTGTCACCTGTTTCGAGGGAGGCCTCCGCGTGGTGGCGATGGCGCGTTGGCCCGGTAAAATCGAAGCCGGTCGTATCGTCGATGAAGTCTTGTGGTCGCCCGATCTTCTCATTGCCTCGCAAAAGCTCTCCGGCGCAAAGTTGCCCAGTGGTGTTATCTACGACGGCAAAGATCCACTTGGAGTCCTGTTGCACAGGGAAAAATCGCCCCACCAGTCGTTGTTTTTCATGTACGGGAAACAGGCCGCTCTGCGCAAAGGGGACTGGAAAATCGTTCGTACCAGAGCGGATCTCCCCTGGCAGCTTTACAATTTGTCCGTTGACCCGGGTGAGAAAAACGACCTCGCATTCAAAGAGCCGGAGCGTCTGGAGGAGTTGAAAAAAGAATTCAAACGCTGGCTGAATTCATTATAGCTGAACGCGTTGTAGTTGAACACATTGAAGCTGAACGCGTTATGACAAGCCGGGATTTACCGGAACTGCCCCGGCAGACCTCCAGTCCAACTTTCATCAGCTATCGTTACCTTCCCCGGTTACCGGTACCGGACGGTTAATAATCCAGTGCGGCTCCGCCATCCGCTTCGATCGCCTGTCCGGTGATGAAACTGCTTTGATCCGAAGCCAGGAACAGGCAGACCTGCCCGATTTCCTGCGGCGTGGCCATCCGATTGAAAACCTGCAAGGAAGCGACACGTTCCAAAGCGGATTGGGGGTCTTCCAGTGTCTCCGCCCATTCGTGCATCAGCGGGGTATCGACATTACTTGGAAGCACGGCATTGACCCGCACGCCCTGTTCCCCGGCTTCCAAAGCAAGTGCCTTGGTGAAGCTGACCTGAGCTCCTTTGGTCGCCGCGTAAGCAGTTGAAAGCCGCTGACCAAGCACGGCAGTCATCGAAGAGACGTTGACAATGGTTCCCCTTGTTTTTCTCAGATGCGGCAGTGCAAATTTGGCCCCGGCGTAGGTGCTCATAAAATTGACGTTCATCAGCTGTTGCATCTGTTCAAGAGAAAAATCATCAATCGCTGTCGCCGGCGGATGAATCCCCGCATTGTTGATGATCGAATCGAGTTGCCCGAAATGCTCGGCAATCTCATCAATACATTTTTCAAAGCGGTCAAAATCGGAAACATCGCACTCAAGAAACCGAACCGAATTATCCCGCTTCGCGTTCAGCCGCTCGGCCAATTGCTCCGCAGCTTTCCGATCCAGATCAAGCAGACCGATCTTTCCGCCCGCAGCATGAAAAACCTCCACACACCCGGCTCCGATCCCCTTGGCACCACCGGTAATAATGACACATCGATTTTCAAAAATCATTGGCTGTTTCCCCACGCGATTCCTCATCAGATTCGGCTCGCTCCCCCTCAACAAAGGATGATCATCAATTCAACAGGGGGATCATCATAATATAATTGCGGAATCAAAGACGACTGCCTGATTGTATTGATATTCTGCCCGAGAGACAAAGAAACAGACTCCCGAAAACCGGGATTTGCAATTCCGTAGAACGATCAGGCCCGAATCGAGAATCGATGTCGCTCTCCCGATTCTCTAATCATCCGCCGGTCGTGGAGGAATGTTTTTCCCATGCGGATCGGAAGCCGGAGAGCCAAGCTGTTCTTCGATGCTGCTGCGAGATTCCTGATCGAGGTAATGCTCCATCTGATGAGCCGCTTCGTGCAAGTGATCTTCAGGCAATGCGAATTCACGATCCAGAAAGGATTCCCACAACCGATGCCCGCGAACAATCCGCTGCCCGAGTCTCTTTCCCGCCGCAGTCAACAGATATTCCTGATCTGTCGGGGAACTGACAAGTTTCTCTTTGATCAGCCGCTTCATCGCCTGGGGACTGTACTTTTCTCCTACCAGACTCTTCAATTCGGGAAGCTCCATGCCCGACGAACGACCAGATACATCGGACGTTTCCGCAGACTCTTCATACCGGAATAGAACACCCAGTATGTCTTCTGCAATAATGCGCTGTTTCAATTTCCTTCTGTGATAATGCGTGAACAGCAACCCCTGCGAAGGTGAAAACAGCAACGCAAAGACGTAACCGACCCCCGCCATCACCGCCATCATCCCCGCTGCATTCGAATCCAAATACCAGGCAGCATAGTAACCGGTTACCGTGGAGGCGATCGAAAATAATACGGAGACGAACAACATCCGATTCAAACGATGACAAACCAGTTGGGCGGAAGCGGCGGGAATCACCAGCATCGCCACGACAAGCACCGTTCCCACAATCTTGAATGCAGCCACCACACATAACGCCACAAAAATAACCAGAACAGCCAGCATCGTATGACCATGCAGACCAATGGCACTGGCGTAAGCGGGATCGAAACTCGCCACTTTTATCTGCTTCCAGAACAACACCAGCCAGATTAACACACCGACCAGCACAGAACCGGTCACCCAAAGAGAACTGGGCCATTGAAGCCCAAACAGAGTGGTCGTTTCGAGAGTCACATACTCGATCGCCCCTTCCAGTACCGCATCACGATCCAGATGGACATTTTCCGCAAACAGTTGGATCAACAGGATTCCCAGTGCAAACAGCGTGGTAAAGACGATGCCCAGCCCCGATTCTTCGCTTGTGTTTTTCTGAGAACTGAGCAGCTTTGAAAGCCCCGCCGTCAGCATGGCGAATATCGCAGCCCCAATGAACATCGGCAATGCGTTCAATGTGCCGCTCAGAATGAACGCCAACGCCAGACCAGGCAGCACCGCGTGGCTGATCGCATCACCCAGCATGCTCATTCGCCTCAGAACCAGAAAGCATCCCAACAGGGAACAGCAGGAATTGCAGACCACTCCCACCAGAATCGTCCAGAAGGCGATCTGCTGATCTGTATTCATAAAGACGGGCCAACCAATCATGCTCTCAGATTAGCAGGGCTGAATTCAAATTGGCAACCATCTCTACCTGGTAAACCGGATTCGATCGGACAATCACTGAGCCTGCCTCGACCCGATACCGAAAGCCTCGGTTCAAAGCGGCATCCAAACAAAAAAGGATACGCACATGATGTACATATCCTTCTGAATGCTCGTTCGCTGTCCGCTCACGTTCCGGCAACGCCCAACCTACCCGGCGATTGCAGAAGCGTCCTGACTGGAAGAATCTCTTTCCCCGTTACTGGCGTCTTCACATAGTTCTTCACGCAGGATGCTCAAATCGCGCGGGGCCTCGATGCCAAGTCGAACGGTATTGGGGCCGATCCGAACAACGGTAATTGCCACGTCTTCGCCGATACGAATTTTTTCGCCCGACTTCCTTGATAAAACCAGCATCGCTCATCCTCCAGCTTGCAAATATCTATTTTCAGGAATTCATCAAAACAACGGGCTGGACATCTCAGCACTGCGAGTAAGGCAATAACCGCCCGATGGGAGAAAACGCCCAGAGCCACAGGGAAGAGTATCGACCAAACCGACATCATATTGATGATGACATCAAACAGATTACAACTATTGCACCGAACTTTCTACCCCTTCTCCCAAAAAAGCCGCATGAGACGCAAAGGGCCTACAACCGGACCAACCAGAACATAACCGTGCATCTATGCACAAAAAACCAACAAGAAGACCCACCTTGCCAGTGCACCGGCAAGGCCACTGCACTCCCAACGGCCTATTACACCGCTAGTCACATCTGTGTTGCACGCACAACAGGCAGCGGTGTGCACATAAAGGGCTGCATAAAATTAAGGCATTGAGTCAGGCGCGGATATTATTGAATCGACGCGGTTAACACGAATCGACACCAGTTTGGTAAAATCAACCCTGTAAACAGGCTTCTCTTGAATCTGGCCGGGAGGAATGGATCTATCGGTAATGCCTGTCTGTAATAGATGACAATCTCCCTGCTTGCGGATATCATGCGGCTACTGTAAACCGGATTATCATTCAAACGTTGAGCTACCCGTTCCGGCGAACCATTCCAGCGAATAAGCAATCGGAGAGAACAAATGAAGGTGGGGATTATCGGCTTGGGCTTCATGGGGATGACCCATTTCGAAGCCATCAATTCTTTGCGAAATGTCAAAGTTCAGGCGATTGCAACTCGCAGCGAAAAGAAACGAAACGGCGACTGGTCCTCCATTCAAGGCAATTTTGGCCCCAGAGGAAGTAGTCAGGTTGATTTGACGGGCATCCGAACCTATCAGGATTATCACGACCTTCTTAAAGACCCTTCAATCGACCTGGTAGACATCTGTTTGCCAATCGGTCAACATGAACAGGTGGTGATCGAAGCTCTCAAAGCGGGGAAAAATGTGATTGTCGAGAAGCCGATCACGGTTCAGGAGAAGGCAGCCGCTCGCATGGTTCGGGAAGCTGAAAAAGCGAAGAGGGTTTTAATGGTTGCCCATGTGCTTCCCTTTTTTCCGGAATTTCGATTTCTTGCCGAGTGCATCGCACAGGAAAAATATGGGAAACTGCTCGCGCTGAATATGCGGCGGGTGATCTGCCCACCCCAATGGCTCAACCTGCCGGAAGACATGATCGAGATGGGCGGGTTCGGCATCGATCTTCACATTCACGATAACCACTTCATTTCCTCAACCTGTGGATTGCCCGATAAAGTCTGCTCGGTCGGTCTGTCTCATGATGGATTGGTCGAGCACACACAAACCAACTATCTGTATAAGAATGGGCCGGCCATTTCGTGCACCAGCGGGGCGATTGCCTCATCGGCCCTGCAATTCGCACACGGTTACCAGGCCCTTTTCGAAAAGGCAACCCTCGAATTTGACGCCGGAACTTACGGTTCCGAATGGGTCGTCAACCGCCCCCTGGTTGTTTTGAAAAATAACGGGAAAACGCATGTCCCAAAGCTGAAGGGAAATCCGGAGTGGTATGGTGCGTTCGCCGAGGAATTTAAAGCTGCTGCGAGTGGCCTGAAAAGCGGTCGCATCTCACCTTTCCTTGCCGCGGAGAATGCCCTCAATGGGGTGAAACTGTGTCACGCAGAGGCGAAAAGCATCGAAACCGGAAGACCAGTCCCGATAAAATAAACAGGTATCCGGGCCAGCAAATGCCTGGAGAATGTGATACGATATTTCCGCAGACAAAAAAGGAGCAGAGCGAATCATCCTGCCCTCGAAGATTCAGCAGCGTATGATTCAATATCGCCTGGAGGATTTGTCACGCCGCCAGACGCGGGATCACGGTTCCTTTTATCGTCTATCGCGGGAAACGGATGCCGGCGTGTTTTAACTGATCAGCACGGTGCTTGGGGCAGTGTTTGGGAAGGCTGGTTGAAATTCCTTTCACTCGAACACGTCTGGGCGATGACCGAATCACCGGGCGTCATGAAAATTGAGCTGGGCGTTTGAGAATTGACAAGTTGTGAACTTACGCGTTGTTTACTGTAATCATGAAACCGCGAACCTCAGTATCCGGGAACGATTGGCGTTCTCAAATGAGGAACAACTCGTTTGCGCCTACAAACAGCTTCAGAAAAAGTTTCCCGGCGTCGAGGCAGTCATCGTTTCCACCTGCAACCGGGTTGAAATCTATTTCGGAGCGGAACAGCGGAACGAACTCCCGAGCCAGGAAGAAGTCGCCCGTTTTCTTTCCGACTTCCACGATGTTCCTCTGGATGATTTCATCAATGAAATCCGGCACAAGACAAAACTCGAAGTAGCCCGTCACCTGTTTCGCGTGGTGTGCAGCCTGGATAGCATGGTTTTGGGGGAAGCCCAGATTGTCGGTCAGGTCAATTCAGCTTACCAACAGGCAGCCGAGTGCGATGCGGTTGGCCCCCTGACACATCATCTGTTTCAATCGGCGATGAAAGTAGCCGGGAGAGTACGAACGGAAACGAAACTGTCCGAGGGGCGCATTTCAATTGCTTCGGTTGCGGTTGGCGAATTCGGGAAAAGCATCTTTGAACGCTTCGACAATAAATCAGTCCTCATCCTTGGAGCTGGTGAGATGGCTGAGGAAACGCTGCGCTATCTCAAGGATGAAGGAGTGCAAAAAATTACGGTGGCCAATCGAAACTTCCAGCGGGGAGAACTGTTGGCTTCGAAATGGGGGGGCAAGCCGATCCGGTTTGATCAATGGGAATCCTGCCTCGACAGCACCGATGTGATTGTCAGTACGACCGGAGCAACCGAACCAATCATCTCGGTCTCCCGTTTTCAGCAATTGCGTGAGCAATCCCCTGTTCGACAGACGATATTCATTCTCGATCTCGGGGCCCCCCGCGATTTCCCCCCGGAAATTTCTTCGGTCGATGACAATGTCTTTCTTTACGATATCGACGATCTGGAACAGACCTGCCAGCGGAATCGGCAAGCTCGCAGGAAAGAAATGGATAAAGCCGACCGACTGATCAACGCGGCTCTCGAGCAGTTCAGGCACGAGTTTCATCAGCGTGAAACGGGGCCGGTTATCCAGGAGCTTCGTGAGACCTGGCACGAAATCGGCCGTCTCGAACTGAATCGGCTTTTCAAGAAACTGGATACCGTTTCCGAACAGGATAAACAGCAGATCGAACAGACGATCAACCGTATTGTCAACAAGTTGTTACATCCACCGTTGGAAACGATTAAAGATCAAGCCAAAGATGGGCCACCGCATTCATTGCTGCAAACGGTAAAAGAACTGTTTCGACTGGGAGGCCACTCCAAGGAATGACGAACTCCCGCCCTGCCAGAAAAGCCGGAAAAAATCGCTCCCAAACGCCAGACGTCCAGCAATACCCCGACGAAACCGAGGTGGAATCGCTGGAGGTCATCTGCGAAGACGGGCCCGTGATCGCCGTCAACAAGCCAGCCGGCATGTTGAGTCAGGGAGCACCGCGCGGCGTGTTCTGTCTGCCCGATTACGTCAAAGGTTACCTGAAAAAAAAATATGACAAGCCCGGCAACGTCTACCTGGGCGTGTTGCACCGTCTGGATCGACCAGTCACCGGGGTTTCCATCTTTTCCAGAAATTCGAAGTGTGCGGCCCGATTGTCACAACAGTTCCGTGACCGTCAGGTACAAAAAACATATCTGGCGATCCTGGAAGGAAAATTGAGAATGAAAGAAGGAGAGCTGACCGACTTCATTCGAAAAGTTCCCGATCAGGCCAGAGCGGTTATCGAACAGGCAGAATCATCGCAGGCCAAACAGGCAATATTGAAGTATCGTGTTCTTGGTGAAACGAACCAGCTTTCTGTCGTCGAGGTGAAACCGATTACCGGCAGAATGCACCAGATACGTCTTCAGTTCGCTTCGCGGGGGAATCCGATTCTGGGCGACCAACTGTACGGAGCCAAACGAACAATCGATCTGAAACCGCTCCGGGACGATTACACCGAACGAATCGGACTGCATGCGTGGAAACTGAAGTTGCTCCATCCCATCCGCTACGATGAACTGGAGATCACAGCACCGATTCCAGCTGATTGGCCCCGGTCTGTTCTGCCTCTGATCCCGCAATGAAAATGAACTTCCTGCTTCACGATCCACTTATACCGAAAAACATTTTGGATCAATTGCTCCGAACGGCACCGAACGCCTCCCGAACCCGACACCTTCCGATCCCGGAACAAATCTCTCCCGCACCATGATCCCGCCTGACGATCCTGTATCACGATGATGCCGATCGTAACGATAGAACGAATTATA
>JALTOP010000342.1 GCA_027000105.1 Planctomycetaceae bacterium
ATTTTCAATTGTTTCTGATTTCTGATTTCTGATTTTGTTCGATGCGTCACGACTTCCGCGGTGGGATAAGACTAATTCACCGCGGTTGCTTCCTGTAATTTTTCAATTCTGTTTACTTTTTTTTTCCAATGAACCAGACCAATTCCCAGCAGCAACACAAAAGCCGCCCCGGCAACAATTCCGATAACTGTGGGCCAGTTATCCTCAAGCTTGTATCGGGACACGACGATCGAGTACGTCAGAATCATTCCCAACGGTAACAGTTGGGGCCAAAGTCCCTCCATGAAAAGTTCACGAACGGATAATTTCAACTGCTTCATCGCGATCGGTACGACCAGTCCCAATTCGATAACGACCAGCGGGAAAAATGTTCCGAAGGCAACGCCATAAATTCCCCAGTAAGGAAGCAGACTGAGCGACAGGATCAGATTCGCAACCGCTTCCACCAGAAAAAGAATTGCGGGAATGCGGACATACCCGGTACCGATGAGTGCGTGTCGCATCACATGTGTCGGCAAGGCGACCAGTTGTCCTCCCAGCAGAATCAGGACAATGAGGTAACTTTCGGCATATCCGTCGCCAATCCAGACACGAATCATCAAATCGCTGAAAAAATACGCCCCAATAAACGCAGAACAGACAAGCAGAAACGCGATGCCAAACCCCTGGCTGATCAGTTTTTTCAGGTCATCGTTCTGTTTCAGTGAATGTAATTGCCCCGCTTTGGGCAGGAAAACATAGCCGATCTGCAACACCGGTATCCGAACCATGTCGCACAGGCGAAACGCGATGTAATAAGGGACAACCGCGACAGGGCCGAGAAAATAACCGATGATGATGGTGTCGGTCATGTAAATAATCTGTTCCGCAATCAACGATAAAAACGTGAACAGGCTGAACGAGAAACATTTTTTATAAACGCTTTTTTTCAGATCGCTGAATCGCATTCTGAGTGTCGGAATGAGTCGAAACGCCATGACCGCCATCGCCACATTCTCGAAGATCGTCAATCCCAGAAAAATGCTGGCCAATGTCACCAGACCATAAGTCGATCTCAGAAACAGCAGTGTCAACACCAGTCGGGAAATATTGACGACGATAACGATCCCCCGTTCGATATCGAACCGCTGAATTCCCATCAAAAGCCCGCCAAAGGAACTCCCGCCGATCGAAAAAGCAGCGTTTAACGCCAGCAGCAAAATAGCGATTTGTACTTCAGTAATCGATTGCCCGGGCCAATCGTAAACCGATGGAGCAATCAACGCGAAAATGATACCGATCAACAGGGCCACACAGGCAGAACCGCAATAAACCGAGGTGATGCAACTGGCTGTGCGATTCAGTTCGCCCCATTTTCGTTCTGCCTGGTACTTCGAGGTAAAGCGGGAAATCGCATCACCAAAGCCGAGATAGAGCAACCCGGTCTGTCCTGCGATGGAATTGAGAAACAGCCATGTTCCGTACGTACCGTCCCCCACGGTATGCAGGATGTACGGCATCAAAAAGAAGCCGATACCCAGCGTTACCGCATGAGCGAGCCAACTGATCAGGACATTGACTTTGACGGACACGAAGAAACTTTCTTAACCGAATCTTGCAAACATTTTGGTTGCTGCAAACATGGCAATAAAAACCAACGCGCTACAGGCGACCCACTTTTGGAAGAGTTGTTTATCAAGAGACAGAACCGGACGCATCGGGTACAGATAAATACCGACCAGATTCAAATATGCCGCCGAGAGCCCCACGATCGTGTAAGTAGGAGTCGGATAACAACGGGACAACGAGAGAAACCCTGCACACCACGCCGCCAGAACTGCCGACAGATACGGTCGGAAGTGGATCAAACTGGCATCGTAAATTTTTTCGCGATCATTTTTCAGCCGATACAACCCGTAACCGGCAAAGAAGAAACAGCCGACAAAAAATGTGCCGCCAAATAAACCCAACTCGACAAACGCATGCACGTAAGAATTATGTGCGACGTAATTTGCCAAATCCTGATACATTCCTTCGCCAATCCCAAACAGGATTTTCGGCGATTGTATCGCTGCAAAACCTTCGGCCCACAATCGAATCCGCTGTTGGCCGGTTCCGCTGGAAACGTCGATGCTCGCCATTCGCCCCAACATCAGCGGAGCAACAAGCACGCCCGTCGAAATGGCCGCGATGGCAAACGCCCGGCCGTATTTCATCATCAGGAAGGCCATGGTCGCCGCCCCGGCTGCAATCAACCCGCCACGCGAATGCGTATCCCACATCGCCAGCATCAAGATCGGAAACGGGATCAACCAAAGTACGCGACTCATTCCCCAACTGCGATCGGCCAATTGGGACAGGCTCAAAACGCCCGTTGTAATAATCAACAGGGAAAGGTCATTCGGATCGTGGAACATCCCGATTCCACACAGGCGGATCAGAAAAATTTCCTTGCCCCCCGGCAAATAACCGATTCGCTCCTTGATATGTGTCAACGATTCTACCTGAAAGAAATCGTGGTAATCCCCCACACTGATCGCGATGCAGGTTGTTCCGCACAAGATCAAACTGACAACGAAAACCTGTAATCGTTTTGGCGTGTTGACTGTCGAAACCAGAACCAGATAATAGATGACGGTTTTGAACATCGAGAACATTCCTTTGGTCGCTCCGCCCAGGTAACCGTTTGAAAGGTGTGAAATACCGACCGCAGCCAGAACGCCGAGCACACACAAAGTGATCGGTTGCCCCAAAAGCGACGCTTTGGAAAGATGCGTCTGGATCTGTTTGTAGGAAAACAGAGCTGAAAGGAGAATCAGATAAACGTAAATCTGCACGCCTTCCAATGCGGGAAAAATTTCCCACGGACGAATATAAATCGTCGCATTGGCAAACAGGAAAATAATGAATCCAATTTGTGAAGGCGTCACTTTCATGCGATAAACCGTCTTCGGTTGCGTGGATAACAAACAGAAAAACTTCTGCTGATTATTTCCACACCTTCTTTCCTTCTTTCAACTTCCAGTTTTAGAATTGTGCCAATCACGCAAAACGAACCTACTGGGCTTTTCTGTTTTTGCACAGGCTTCAGTGGTCAGACACCAATTTCGGCGCAGACTCTCTCCAGCATTGTTCACTTTTTCAATCATAGGTCAACAAGTTCTCTGCTGCATTATGTTTACAAAAATCGACACCCGTTTCTGCAACGAGCCGGAACCGATCTGAACGATTAATCCCGCTCTGTCGATTCCACGGGTTATGCAGGCACTGAAATGAGACCGTGAAATATGAGAACGCTCCCGCATCTGTCATCAAAATCAGTCAGCAAGTATCGATGAACGGCACAAGATTCGTCGTCCCCTCCGATGCTCCTACGGTTGTCATGGCTCAGGGCAATCTCCCGCCAGGAGAACAGGGACATAAACATAAATGGGTACTACGTGCGTTCTCATGATTGTTTTCTGCTCGATATGAATCGAATTTCTCAAAGATATTTCTCTTTACTGGAACAGATTTACATATTTTTTTGCTCGGACGGCCATTAGCTGTCGACTAAAATATAGATATTTACATCAATTTGTCTGATAAAGTGGCGTTGCGGGGCGGAAAATACCTATAATGCAGCCGAGGCAGAGGTTTCGAATTATTCAATCGCTGGG
>JALTOP010000343.1 GCA_027000105.1 Planctomycetaceae bacterium
GTTGCGGACTGCATCGGCATGGAACAACGGGTTCCATGCCGATGCAGTCCGCAACAACGGGCCCTACGTCAAGCCTGAATGGCTACACTTCGTTCCTCTTTTCTTCTTTCCCCAAGATGCATCTCAATGAAAAAAATAGTCGCCGTTCTCGTCATTCTTGTTCTTTCTGCCGAGGGGAAACTGTTCGCACAAAAAACAGGTTGGGGGTCGGTATCCGGACAAATTGTCGTAAATGGTGTCATCCCCCAATTGCCCAATCTGGTCGAAAAAGGGGCGGCTGCCTGCGTGGTAAAGGCAATTCCGAATGAAAAAATCATCGTTGGCAAGAACGGGGGCCTGAAAAACTGTTTTGTCTATCTTTACAAGCAGGACGGAAAGCCTCAAGTTCATCCCCAACTGAGGCATTCAATGAAGGAAAAGGTCAAACTGGAAGCAAAAAATTGCCGGTTTGCGCCGCACTGCCTGATTGTGAGAACTGATCAGATCCTCAACGTCTTCTCCAATGATATTTTTGAGCATTCCGTCCACACTTTCCCGATCCGCAATGCCGGGGTGAATATGATCCTTCCCGTTGAGAATCAACACGGGATTGATCTCGAATTTCCGGTTGCAGAACCGCTTCCGTTTTCAGTTGTGTGTGACCTGCATCCGTGGATGTCGGCCAATCTGTTTGTAGTCGATCATCCGTACGCCGTTCTTACCGACGACAGGGGGAATTTCACCATCGACATGCTTCCTGCGAAAACAGTCACTTTTCGCATTTGGCACGAAGCTTACGGATACCTCAAGCGAAATGGTGAGCGAAATATAAACATCGACATTCCTGACGGAAAAACAGCCTCGATGGGCGTCATCAAATTGCCGGGCAAAGTGACCCCGTAGCAAGACTTGCTCTATTTGGCAGGAGGTAATTCCTTAATCCAGACGTTACGAAATTGCATCAAGCTGGAAGCGGGAGACAAGGTGCCATCTTTGCGTGGGCCACCGTGATGTTGCAGACCAATCGGGCCACTTGAGGGAACGCCCGGCAATTGTGCGTTTTCGAGAACCATTTTGTCGTTCAGAATGACGGTCAGGCGATCCTGCACCATGATGATGGTAAATTTATTCCATTGGCCCACGGGATTATCTGCATTGATACGCGGAGTCACACCGGCTCGGATCGCGGTGGGATATTTGCTGTTATTGCGATAACTGTAGACCTCTCCCGAACCGACGGGCCAACACCAGATGTTTACCTGTGCCTGCGGAACGCCACGCAAATAGATACCTGAATCGGCATTAGGCATTTTGATCGTGATTCTCTTTCCATTGGCATCGCTCAACGTTGAACCATCCTGCAACACGATCGGCACATCGTACAGACCACTCGTTCTTTTGATCCGCCAATCGACTTTCAAAATGAAATCGCCATAAGATTTTTCCGTCCACAAATTTTTATCACCTTTGGCTTCCGATGCCGAGTCGTAATCGATCACACCATCCACGACCTTCCAGTGACCATTATCTCCCTTGGGGACTTTCCAGCCGCTCAAATCCTTGCCGTTGAACAAAGAGGTAAAACCGTCATCGGCTTCTCCCTGTGCATAGGAAAGATTGCAATCAAGCAGAGTAAAAGCAGCAAACAGGCAGCAGGAAATTAGATATTCGCGTTTCATTTTCTCTTCCTCGATGGTGTCATGTAGCTGATTATTTTTTTGTGAACTGCAACGTAAGCTTCCACTGTGTAACCGAAATTGTAATCATTGAGACAAAGAAAGGCATGTTTGGCGTGGATTTTTTCTGTTTCTGCGCGACAATCTAATGGAAACAATGAAAGAGAATTCCAATGAAATCGCTATTGCTTTCGGGATTGATGCTTCTATCAGCAGCATATTCGTATGCAGAAGACTGGCCGCAATGGATGGGGCCGGACCGTGACAACATCTGGAAAGAACGGGGCATTATCGAAAAGTTCCCCGCCGAAGGGCCAAAAGTTATCTGGAGAGCACCTGTTGCCGGGGGCTATGCGGGGCCATCTGTTGCAAACGGGCGTGTCTACGTAGCTGATTACGTCACTTCAGACAACGTCAAAGTGAGTAATTTCGACCGTAAGGAATTCTCCGGGAAAGAGCGCGTGCTTTGCCTGGATGAGGTAACCGGTAAACAACTCTGGCGGCATGAATATCCCGTCAAGTACACGATCTCCTACCCGGCTGGTCCGCGATGCACACCGAATGTGCATCATGGGAAAGTCTATACACTCGGGGCGGAAGGGCATCTGTTCTGTTTCGATGCTAAAACGGGAGACATTATCTGGTCGAAACATTTCCCGAAGGATTACAACACGAAAACTCCTTTGTGGGGATACGCGGCTCATCCGCTAATCGATGGAAACCGTCTTATCTGTGTCGTTGGTGGTGAAGGCAGCCATGCGGTCGCCTTTGATATCGATACCGGCAAGGAAATCTGGAAGGGACTGACCTCCTCTTCACAAGGGTATGCTCCACCGGTGATTATGGAAATTGGAGGCGTCAGACAGTTGATTCTGTTTCACCCGGATGCGGTTACCTCGGTCAACCCCAAAACGGGCCAGCTCTACTGGTCGGAAAAATATTCCGCGACAAATGGTTCAACCATCATGACACCGGTTCGCTCGGGCAACCTGCTGTATGCGGGAGGGTTCAGCAAGAAAAATATTTTGATCGAACTTTCTCAGGATCGTCCAGCTGCCAAAACGCTATGGAAGGACAAACCGCGTGCAGGGATTGCGGCAATCAATGTGCAACCGTTCGTTGTCGGGAAAACCGTTTACGGTTTCGATCAGACCGGATATCTGTTTGCGATGGAAATGGCAACAGGCGAGAGAATCTGGCAATCGACAAAACCGATTGACGCCAAACGCCCCCAAGGATCGGCGACCGCGTTCATTATCAAGAATGGGGATCGATTCTGGATGTTCAATGAACGGGGCGAATTGCTCATCACCGAACTTTCCCGCGAAGGTTACAAGGAGATTGATCGGGCCAAGGTGATCAAACAGACAAACAGAGCATTCGGCAGGGATGTTGTCTGGTCTGCTCCTGCCTGGGCCAACAGGAAAGTCTTTCTCCGCAACGACGAAGAATGCCTGTGTATTGAACTGGCAAAATGAAAAGATGAGCGGTAATGCGAACGATCAAAAATCATGCGGCATTGCGTGCTGAATAGCCAAGCAACTCAATCTCTGGCTGACAGGCTTGTGCGATGATATCGACCAGCTCCGCAGTCAGGATATCTTTTTGCCCCGCTGATGCCTTTTTCAATCCGGACTTTGCCCGGGGCAACCAGCCGTCATAAGGGATGTTGAGCCGCTGGCAGACATCCGTCAAATCTTCCTGTAACGATTCGAACCGGCAGATGCGATCTACAACCGGCTCACCATCCTCCATATAAAGTTGGTGATTCAGGCTGAACCGCCTTTCACGAATATAGCTTTCGAGACTGACCACGCCCTGCCATTGCGGATTTTTGCTTAGAACATAGTAGTATTCGGAAACGACACGTTCCCACGGATTGCGTTCAAAACAGAATTTGTAATAGCTATTCCAGATCCGTTCGCCCACAGATTTGCGAATTTCAGTTGCCGGACAGTGATTATAGAACTGCCGAACCATG
>JALTOP010000344.1:0-2232 GCA_027000105.1 Planctomycetaceae bacterium
AAATCCCCGGGTTTTCTTGCTGCTCGTCCGGGAAAGGAACCTCCTCGGAGAGACTGGCAGGAAAACTGAAAGCCGAATTCGATCCGCATCAACTCTTCGGAACAGTGACAGAAATGGCAAAGTGAGCCCTGGGCGCACGGCTTTGAGCTGCGGAAGCAAGTTGGGAAAAACGTTTGAGAGACTGACCGGTTGCGCTTGTTGCCCGCCGTTGTCTGTCGCCCGCTGCCCGCTGTCATAGGTGCCCTGCAGTTTGCCGTCAGGCTATTCGTTGAACAGCATGCTGACGCTGGTTCGTTCATGGATGGAGCGAATAGCCGCTGCAAATACCGGGGCCACCGTGACGACTTCCAGTTTCGGGCAGGAATCGATCGGCAGTGGTTCAATGGTATCGGTGGTGAAGAGCTTCTTGATGGGGCTTTTTTCAAGCTTGCCCACCGTTGCGGGAGTCATCGCGGCATGAGAGACGGCTGCGTAAACATCTTTTGCCCCGCGTGCAACAAGCAGTTCAGCCATTGAGATCAGGGTTCCGCCGGAAATGGTAAAGTCATCGACAATAACGACATGACGGCCTTCGACCTCGCCGATAACTTCAAGCACCTCCGCGTTTTCGGTGTGATCGGCCCGCTCCTTGTTCCCGATAACAACCGGGGCCCCCAGCAGTTTGGCAAACGCGGATGCTCCTTTGGCGAAACCGACATCGGGGCTGCAAATAACCAGATTCGGGATATCCAACGAACGGATGTGGGCAGCCAGAACGTAACGGCCGTACAAATGATCGACCGGAATTTGAAAAAAACCCTGAATCTGCGGACTGTGCAGATCCATCATCAGACAGCGATCCGCTCCCGCTTCCTGAATGGCATCCGCACAGACACGGGCGCGAATGGAAACACGGGGTTCGTCTTTTTTGTCTCCCTTGGCGTAACTGAAATAGGGGATCACCGCGGTGACATTCTGCGCACTCGCTCTTTTCAGCGCATCGATCCAGAACAGCAGTTCCATGAAGTGATCATTCACCGGATGATGCACACCCTGAACGATATAACAATCGCGACCGCGGACGTTTTCAAGCACTCGCACAAATACGTTGCCATCGCTGAACGTGTGGGTCTCCGCAGGAGTGAGAGCGTAACCGAGTTCGCTTGCAATTGCCTGGGCGAATTGCGGATTGGCAGAACCGGCCACGATCGCCAGATCTCCCTGAGGAGCCTGAAAGGACATGGGACGCGGCCCGGAATTTCCGTAAGCGGATGGCACTCGACTACTTTCTATGTTTCTGTATTTTTCTGAATCCCAGAACAGATCGCGGGTTGGGCTGCCCAAACTGCCGCGTTTGAGGGGAACGCAATCGGGCCGTTCGCGGCCCACCGCTGTGAACCATCGACTGAAATGGAAGGGCCGACTCCCCAGTGCTATCCGAAAAAGCGGTCTTCACGATTTTCAGCAGTCAGTCCGGGATAAGCTACCTGCATCGGCAGCAGACCTCAAGCATGGAATCAACCAGATTGGAAAAAAGAGGCGAGAGAGACGCAGTGGAGTTCAGATGATACGGTTTACGAGGGAGAATGGGAGAATTCCCCCTCTCCTTTCAGCGTTTGAGTGGCTTTGAGTGGCGTTGTTTTCAAGAGTTTGTTTCTTCGTAACCTGTTATGGTTTCGTGCGTTGCGATCGGTACACCTGTTCTTCAGCAGGTTGAATCCGCTCTATTTGATGTGCGTTTTTTGATCGGGCAGGGCGGCTGAACGGGTGACGGGATCTTCCCCTTGTAACAGTAGAACATTGTGTGTTCTGAAAAATCGCGGGGATCGAGCCAGAACACGCAGATTTGGGGGGAGTGCATCGGCGAGTTGCTTCCAGTGGTCTTCGCGAATGCAAAGCATCCCTTCCGGATGTTTTTGAAAATAGAGAGCGACTTCTTCCGGTGAATGGTAACGGGTTACTTCCCGACGGGCGTAAAAGGGCAGATTGGGGGCAAAATAGTTGTACGTGGCCAACGGAGTCTGCCTACTGCCGAGAATTCGCGCCCGGGCAGCCAGACGGTAGCTCTCTTGAGCCTGTGATAACCACGGGGCCATGCCGGAAAAGGCCGCCATAACTAACAGAACAGCACCTGCCCCGAGACCATTGAGACAGGTTCGACGACTGGTCTTACGACTTGCGTAGAACAGCCAGACTCCCAGTGCGATCGGAATTACTCCGACAACACCAAGAAGCAGATGGCCCGGAAGAAGA
>JALTOP010000344.1:2242-3629 GCA_027000105.1 Planctomycetaceae bacterium
AGCGATCATCAAAGCGACTCCCGCCGCAACAAGACTTCTCGATCCCCATTTGATCGCCCAGGCGGGAAGTTCCAGGGAATGCTCCTGCCAACGAACGAGCAGCCACGCGGTCAGAAGTGCCAATGGTGGATAACAGGGAAGAATGTAATTGGGCAGTTTGGTTTGAGCGATTGAGAAAAAGACGAGGTAGAGGCCGATCCAACAGAGCAGAAAAGTGAATGGGCGGTGCTCCTTCGGGAACCTGTCTCTTTTGAATACTGCGTGATAGAGGGCGACCGGCAGGAATACCGACCAGGGGAAAAAGCCCATCATGATGGCGATGACGTAATAGAAGAACGGGCCACTGTGGCCTTCCATCGCGGCGGAGAAACGTCCGATGTTATGGCCGCCCAGAAAACCTTTCAGCCAGACGCCATCGGTGGCAAGACCGACCGAGACATACCAGGGTAACGCGACAGCCCCGACAACAAGAGTCAGGGTAAATGGACGCATTGCCCATAAAGTGGGGAAGAAGCGGGATGGTGCAAAAAAGGAAGCGGCAAACAGTGCCAAATCGCTCAGTGAGGAAACCGGTCTTTTCCAGGAAAGTCTCTCCGGCAGTTGGGCAGAGGCGCCGAGACACATCACAAACAGGCCGATCACTGCACAGGGAAGCAGAAAGCCGACCGGCCCTTTTGTCAGAACGGCCAGGCCCATCATCGCGTACATCAAAACGAACAGACCCCAGCGGGTTGGCATGTACTCGCCCGGCCATCCGAGATGAATCGAACGGGGCGAGAAAAATTCGGGAACCGGTTCCGGCGAACTCTGCAATTGAGATTGTCTGTTCGGGCGTGGTGTTGTCCAGACAGAACGGGGAACGGAATAGACATAGACCATCAGCGAGAGAGTGATGAATCCGATCAGCGTGGAGTCCGGTGTCGAAATCCGTCCGATCGTGACATACATCAACGAAGTGGCGAGCATGATCGCCGCCCAGAAGCCGATTCGTTTATCGAATAGACGCCGGCCGATCGCGTAAACGCTGAAGATGGTCACTACGGCCATGCAGGCGGAAGGCAATCGGGCCGAAAATTCACTCACACCAAGCAGATGAAACGAGCCAAGCATCAGCCAGTAAAGCAGAATCGGTTTATCGGTGCGCAAGTCGTAATTGTACGTCGGTACGATCCAGTCGGCCCGTTCAAACATTTCCCGGCCGCATTCCGCATTTTTCGGCTCATCCTCATCAAACAGGCGGGAAGAACCCAGGTTGACAAAAAAAACCAGTCCACACGTAAATAACAGTATCAGTTGATGACGTAACGTCTGACTCATGGCACTTCCATTTGCCTGAAAAAATGGTGCTAATCCGTTGAACGGGAATTATAAGCGAACTGCCAGAATC
>JALTOP010000345.1 GCA_027000105.1 Planctomycetaceae bacterium
CTCGAGTGCAATCCACGTCGATTGGCAAACAGAGGAACTCCCAATTTGATACAGCGATATTTCTCCCAGACCCGCAGGTAGTAGTCGAAATCCTCACCGACGTCCATCTGTTCGTTGAACGGATTCGCCAGTGCGACTTCTGTGCGAACAAAATGCCCCATCTGCAAGGTGAAATACGGATCGTTATTCAGAATATCGGAAAAGCGATCGGTAACCCCGAGTTGTCCTTCCCGGTAGTGAGCCTGGTCCGTTCCGTTATCAAAACTGAAAATCTGCCCCCAAATCGCGTCATAATGTTCCAGGTAAGGTTCGATGTTCGTAAAAACATCGGGAACAAGCATGTCATCCGCATCCAAAAAAAAGACCCATTCAATCCCCTGCTGAGCTGCCTGCTGAACGGCTGCGTTTCTCGCCTTGGAACGACCGATCTGCCCTTGTGGATCATCTATGCGAAAAGGAATGATTTCGCGAAACGGCCCGGCTGATCTTTCACATGCAGAACGAATGGAATTTGATGCCGCCTGGTAGATTGCTTCGTGCCCCGGCCCAATAGGCGTAATAATGGCGCAACGTGGTTTCACTTTCACAAGGTTGGTGGAATCGGAAGGTACGCTGGGCTCTGCCGATTCCATCTGCGTCGATAAAGATTTATCGGCCAGAGATAGCAGGTCTGTTTTGACTCTCGTCAGTACCGGTTTCCAATCACCCTGAACCTGTTGACGCAACAATTGGCAACTGCGATACCACACTGTCTGTTCGCGATCTCGCATCCATCGCCAATCGGGGAGTTTGTTCAACAGAACCCATGTTGGTACACCAACCCCACCTGAAAAATGAACGGTCGCATTGTCAATTGATATTACCAGGTCAAGTTCAGCAAGTTGTGCGGCGAAATCGTCAAGATTTCTTAATGGATCCGCTTCCTTCCAGTCGTAAATCGTGACACCATATTTCTGCTTCATTTCCCGAAGCAGTTCTGATGAATCGCCATATTGCAGATTGATGAAATGAACATCGGGAGTCTGCAGGATTTCCTTCCACTGTTCCAACGGAATCGATCGCCGTGACTGCAATTCGGGATTTTTTCCCCCAAACCAGGAGATCCCGACCTTCAATCCATCACCCAATTCATCGTAACGCTTCCTCCAAACTTCACGGGCGGTTTCGTCTGGAACCAGTATCTGCTGTTGCCGAGGGAAATCTGATTCACAATTACGAAAAAATCGTGGAAGATCGCCGATTGCCGTTTGAAGGTCGATTCCTTCAATCTTGACGGGCTCTGTCGTTTGAACGGCATCCCTGGCAATGACAGTGGCCGCGGGAAACGAACGCTGGAATAGAGAAACAAGCCTTTCGTCCACTTCAAGCGTCACATGCTTGACGCGGCGCATCACATCAGGCAGACACGTGGCAAACATGACCAGATCGCCCACTCCCTGCTCGCTGTAAACAAGCAGGCGTTCCGATTCGAGCGGCTCACCTTTCCAGACAGGATGGGCGAAGTAGCGGTGATCGTGATCTTTCTTCCTGCGCCGCCATTGGTAGCGATCCCAACCCACCGCAAAATGCCCTTCCCGCAAATCGAGTTGGGCAAGCGAGTGGTGAGCCTCCGGATAGTCCGGTCGCAGCGCAATCGCCTGCTCAAACATTTCACGAGAACGCGAGTCATCGCCCAGACATTCGTAGATATTCGCCAAATTATTGTGAACATCAGCCAACGAAGGCTGGAGCTGATAGGCTTTCTCCGCATAGACCCTGGCCTTTTCGAATTCCGCCCGTGACTGGTAAATCACTCCCAGGTTATTAAATGCTGAGGCGCAATTCGGATCAATTTCAATCGCCTGGTGATATAACCTTTCCGCTTCGTCTACCCGATCCTGAAAATGAAATTCGCGGGCCAGGTTGTGCGTTGCCACCAGATGCTTCGGCTCGACTTCAAGCACCGATTGAAAACATTCGATCGCCAGGTCCCGGTTTCCCAGGTTGGAATAACAATCGCCCAGACTGATCGTCAGGTCGATCAAATCCAGAGCCTCCGATTCTGTTGATATCGTCTGTTTCAATAGACGAATCGCTTCCGTCCAGTTACCTTCCTGTTCGTGAATTTTCGCCAATAACGAAAGGACAACAGGTTCGTCAGGCTCCAGCAACAAGACGTCACGACAAAGCCGCTTTGCTTTTTCAAGATCTCCTGCAGAACGGTAGACCGAGGCCAGATTCTTGCGAAACAGAACGGCGTCAGGCTTCAATTCGAGTGCGCGCTCAATTTTCGCAATGGCCTCAACATGCTCGCCCTGCTGATGCTGCACCAATCCCAACAGGTGAAGCGCCTCGGCGTGATTCGGGTCATCAGCCAGAATTTTTTCATAGACCCGCTTCGCCTCATTGAGCTTCCCCTTTCGATGCATCTGCACCGCGTTCAGGAAAACATCTCCATCCAGACTGATGTGAGGACGCGGACCTCGACCTGTTCGGCTTCGGCTGTGTCTCTTTTTACTTTTCCTGTTTTTTGTCTTGCGAGCCAACGTCCTTGCCCTTGCTCTATATGAAATTGTTTATGACCAATTTGACCAATCTGACCAGACCGTCAGGTGCATCCCATCGCGCCAAACGCCTACCGCATCTTTTATGACTCCAAACATTCGTGTATGAAATCGGGGATCAAGCTCGCACAACAGAACGGCACAGAGCATGAACATACCGATTCCCGGTTAATACACCAGGAGAGGCTAGGCGGCAGATGAATCCTGCATGCCCAGTTCTTCCAAAAGTGGCTCCAGGTGCTTCGCATACTTTTTCCATTTCGAGACAGAATTCTGGTACATCGGCTGACGCACCTGCCAAAGTGAAGCGGTGTTGACTGCTCTCTTATTCTGATGGAACCGCAAACATCGCTCCTCCCAGGGGAGCCCGCAAATATCCTCAACCAATCGATGCGTTTCCTTTTCCTGATTATTGACCAGTTTTTCATACTCGACCGTTTGCAACCGACCGGGAAATATTTCCCGCCAAAAGGCCATCAAACGGGCGTGTTCACGATAGAACTGTCCCGTCGAACGCAAGTCGAAGCTGAAATCGTGAAAAGCCGTGAAATTCTGAAAAAAACAGGACAGACAAATATCAAGAGGATTGCGGGCTGTGTAAATGATCGTTGCCTCGGGAAACATCATATGAATCAGCCCGATATGAAAGGCATTATTCGGCATTTTATCCGTTATGAAATCCGCATCTCCGGCCTGCTCGACAAGTAACCTCAAATACTCGCCACTGATTTCCTCCAACTGATCTACCGTCACATCTGCCAGCGTATAGGGATAATCCGGCCCACCCTCGCGATTCGCTTTCAAGAAACGCCCAAGTATCGAACGAATTCCGACAAACTCCCCTGCTCCACTGACTCGTGAGTGAGAAGTCAGAATTTGATCAATAAGTGTTGAACCGGAGCGAGGCATCCCCAAAATAAATATCGGCTTGCGGGAATCTGACCCCCTCATCCCTCTCAACTTGTGAGCGTGCTGCTGGAAAGTTTCAATCATGCTGTCAACGAGACCCGTCAGTTTCTTTCGATTGAATTTTCCATGACGACTATCCAGGCGGTTCGCTTCTTCAAAACAGGCGAACGCTTT